>JBJERW010000091.1:26333-28839 GCA_051882475.1 Huintestinicola sp.
AATGCCCTACCAAAATCCTGACGCTTCTGTGTGCAGGGTTCGGCTTCGTAAACTGTGCGGCTTGTATTCGCCAAATGTAAACAAAAAGCCTGTATATTTCCCCAATTTCAGAAATATACAGGCTTTTTTACTTAAGTAAGGAGTGAGAATATTTGGATACCGAAAACACTTCTGTCTTTATAAATTTCACCGTCCACCCCTCGGACAGCTGGGACACGGCTCAGACTGCGGCTGCCAAAAAGTACGGGCGAATCGTTGATATCCCCTTCCCCACAGTTGACCCTCATGCCGACGAAGAACAGGTCACGGAAACTGCTGCCCGTTATTTTGAGCTTATCTCCTCCCGTTCCCCGTCGGCGGTGCTCTGTCAGGGAGAGATGACCTTATGCTTTGCCGTGGTGCAGCTGCTGAAAAATGCAGGGATAACCGTCCTCTGCGCCACCTCCGAAAGGGCTGCCGCAACCAAAAAGCTCCCCGACGGAAGCACGGAAAAAATATCCTATTTTAAATTTGTCGGTTTCAGAAGGTATTAAAACCCGTCCACATAGTAAATACGTGCGGTTATGCATATGTGGACAGGTTCTTAGGAGAAATGTAAAATGTCAGAGATATTGATAGTTTATATAAGCGTTATTCAGGCAAAAGAGCCTGCTGTCATGGAATACGACATCAGCTCGATCGCAGGCTGCGGCAAAAAAACAGTTCGTGGTCTGCAAACAAACGAGGCGGCGACAAAATGCCTTATCGACTGCCTTCGTGAGAAAAACAAACGGCTTGACAAGATCATCTGCATCGTTACCGACAAGGCAAGGAACGAAAAGAACGAAAAGCTCGGCGTTTCCGCTTATGATTATTACAAAAACGCCGTTTCCGAAGAAGCAGGCTACCCTGTTGAATTTATTGATATCGACATCAGGGACGGCTCCTTCGACAGCTCTCACCTTATCAACAAAATAACGGAAAAAATATCCACCGACGACAATGTTTACATCGACACCACAGGCGGTCAGCGGAACGTGGTATATTTCATTCAGCTTCTGACCCGATTTCTCAGCTTCCGTGGCATCGACAACCCCATATCATTCTACACCGATTTCGCCGGCAAAAAGGTCATCGACGCAAAGGTATCCGACGAGCTTACGGAGATAATCGACGCCGTGAACCAGTTCGTCAACGCAGGAAGCTGTCAGCTTCTGCAGGATATATTTGCGGAAAACTGCCCCGACGATATCTCGGAGCTGCTTCAAAGCATAAGCGATTTTTCCGACTGTATCCAGCTCTGCGACACAAGCTCTCTTGACGGCATACTGAGGAAAATGGCAGCCTCCATTAACGATGTCCGCAGCATTTCCACAGCCGACCCGAAGGTCGCACTTTTCAAGGAAACTATCCCCGTAATTGCCGAAAAGTTCAATATTGACCTTGAAAGCAGCCGGTTTGAAGCGGATTACCCTGCGATAATTTCATGGTGCCTCAGCAACGGCTTCGTCCAGCAGGCTCTGACGATATATACGGAAAAGATACCCGGATATCTTTTTGAAAAGGGTCATATCAAAGCAAACGATGCTTTTATCGCAGATAAGATAAGTTCAAAGCTCGGCACGGATAAATATGCAAAATTTTTCTATGAATATATCATGTCGCCCCAGCCCCCGAGATCCGACCCCGAAGTTGACGAACTCAAACAACATATTGAGCTTGGAGCAATGTTCAAGCCAAAAAGCAAAAACGCAGAAGCCGTTTTAAACGGTATCAGAGAGCTTGAACGCCTGCCGCAGGAATCCTTCGCCGCTCTCATGAACAACTCCAAAAAGGTTAAAGTCAGCAGCATGGCTTATGACATTGTAACCGAGGTCAAAAAATCGGTATCACCCAAAAGTGCATCGGGACTTAAAAATTCCTTAAAAAGCAACAACAATACTATGCGTATCCTTCTCGATAAAGCCGCAGGTGTGACCACGGCTTCGCTCCCCAAAAAGGACTGCTCGACCATTGAAAAAAAGATGATAACAGCAAAAAATACAACCGACCCGAAATTCTTCGACCGAATGTACAACGACCCTTCGGAAGATTTTTCACTGAAAATATCCCCCCAAGACCTCAGCAGGATAATGTACGATTACATATACGCCAAAGCCTGCCGCAATAAGATAAATCACGCAAGCAGCAATGAAAACCTTACGGCAGAGCAGTGGTCGGAACTTGAAAAAGCAGGTTTTTCCGTACACAGCGAGGACGGCGTTTTCAATCTGACGAAATCCGATCTTAAAACAAATCTTTCCGCAATGACCGATCGTATAAGGAATTTATCTGCTGATAAATAACACAAAAATAAACGGCTTGCAAGCCCTCCCGAAAGGCTTGCAAGCCGTTTCATCTTATCGAAAAACGGTAATACATAGGGGTTATTTCGTCAAAAACGTTCCACAGGAACGTTTTTGAGGAGAGATCATTCATTCTTGAAAGAAGGGGGGCGGTCTTGTACGCCCCCCTCGAAATGCTGTCG
>JBJERW010000092.1:0-25644 GCA_051882475.1 Huintestinicola sp.
TTTCTCTGACGGTATATTAAAGAAATCATAATAGATAGCTTGTGTGTATGGGCACTCCGATGAAATAGAGGGCGCAGGATCCCTTATTGTCGGATATGACCTTTACGCATATGAATACCTTGACCCCATTCGTGAGAAAACGGGCGGTCAGTTTACGATTTTCAGAGATAACATAAGATATGCCACTACCATTATCGAAGAGGACGGAACACGCTTTGAAGGCACAGAAATGGCAGAGGATATTGCGGAAAAGGTTCTTGTGAACGGCGAGATATACATAGGCAGCGCCGAGATCGGCGGCAGGGATTATGTAGTATGCTACAAGCCTCTTACGGATAACAAGGGGGAAATAGTGGGCGCATATTTCGGCGGCTATGACACGGAAACTGTCAGCAATCTGCTTAACAGCAAAATTGCCGTTATGATAACAGTCGGAGGAATAATGGCTGTTATTATCACTGTTATCAGCGTTACGGTATGCTACAGAGTCATTAAGAAAAAGATACTCACGCCTGTTGTTCATATCGGCGAAATGACTGCCGAGATGAATAAGGGAAATCTCGGCTACAAGAGCAGTGAGCTTCATCACAGCAAGGACGAGGTCGGAGAGCTGCTTGTTTCGATAGAAGAGATGAAGGACACCCTTTCGGGATATATACAGGATCTGTCAAAGGTCCTCGGTGCAATGGCAGAGGGAGATTTTACGGTTCACCCTTCTGTGGAATACAGCGGAGATTTCGTTGAGCTGAGCAGATCGGCAGAGCTTATCGGCAGTCAGATGAGAACAGTCATCTCGGGCATCAACCGTACTTCCGACAGTGTGTATGCCGATGCGTCCGAGTCAGCCAAGGGTTCAGACCTGCTTGCTGCGGGAACTACCAGACAGGCTGCGGCTATTGAGGAGCTTTCCGCTTCACTCAATGACATATCCGATAAGGTAAACGAAACGGCTCGCAATGCAGGAAACGCAATGGAGCTTGCTGACAGTGCTTCCGAAGTCCTTGAAGAACAGCATCGTTACATGGGTCAGATGACCGCTGCGATGGATAAGATATCCCATCATTCCAATGAGATCGGACGTATAATCAACACCATTGACGACATAGCCTTCCAGACAAATATCCTTGCGCTGAACGCAGCTGTTGAAGCGGCAAGAGCGGGAGAAGCAGGCAAGGGCTTTGCGGTAGTTGCCGACGAAGTGAGAAATCTTGCGGAAAAATCCGCTCAGGCTGTAAAGAGCACATCGGAGCTTATCACCGCTGCGGTTTCGGCGATAGACGAGGGTTCGGGCATTGCGGAGAAAAATGCACAGTCCCTCGGCTCGGTCATGGAGATATTCGGTCAGACAAAGAAGATGATCGGAGATATTTCCGTTGCTGCAAACACTCAGTCGGATTCTATCATGCAGATCACAAGCGGTATCAACGAGATATCCGAGGTCGTACAGCAGACGAGTGCGACTGCCCAGGAGATCGCAGCTTCCTGTCAGGAACTTAACGATCAGTCTGTCAAGCTTCGCAATGAAGTAAATCATTTCGTGGTTTAAATTAATACAAATAACCAATAAAAATACAGCCTTGACTTATGGTTTGACCATTAGTCAAGGCTGTAATTCTTGTATAAAATATCAGCTCTGCTCAATAAGGCAGACAGCATGAGCGGCTATGCCCTCGCCCGAACCTGTGAAGCCAAGCTTTTCTTCGGTGGTGGCTTTTACGCTGACAAGGCTTATGTCAAGAGCACACGCCGAGGCGATATTCTGACGCATCTGCATGATATGGGGGGCGAGCTTCGGATTCTGGCAGAGTATGGTGCTGTCGATATTGACGGGAGAAAAGCCGTTATCCTTTAATATCCTTATGACTTCACGGAGCATTGCTATGCTGTCGGCGTTTTTCCATTTCGGGTCGGTATCGGGGAAATGATATCCGATATCACCAAGCGCCGCCGCTCCGAGAAGACTGTCCATTACCGCATGGACGAGTACATCTGCGTCGGAATGACCGAGCAGCCCTTTTTCATAGGGTATGCATACGCCGCCCAATATAAGCTTTCTGTTTTCCGTTAGACGGTGAACGTCGTAGCCGTGACCTATCCTTATCATGGTGTTATCCTTTCGCTTCCGCCGAAATGATTGCGGCGGCTATTGCCATATCTTCGGGGGTGGTTATTTTTATATTGCTGTAATCGGAGGCTGTCATGCATACCTTCACGCCCACGGCTTCGGCAAGCTGACAGTCATCGGTGAAGTCAAGGTCATGCTCCATGGCGAAATTTACCCCGTCGTAGTAATATTTCTTGCGGAATATCTGGGGGGTCTGGGTTATATAAAGCTTTCGGCGGTCGGGGGTATCGGTCACTATGCCGCCCTCCACGAATTTTATGGTGTCCTTCACGGGAACGCCGAGAACCGCTCCTCCGAAGACTGCTGCGTCACGGATACAGGCGGAGATTTTATCAGCCTTTACAAGAGGACGGGCGGCATCATGCACCGCAACAAGGGTTGTTTCCTTGGATATTTTTCTCAGGGCGCTTATGACGGAGCTTTGACGGGTATCTCCGCCCTCGGCACAGCCTGCAAATTTTGTTATGCCGTATTCTGCCGCAATTTCCGATATCATATCCATGTCGGAAGGGCGTGCGGTAACTATGATCTCCGATACCTCCTCCATGCTGTTGAAGGTCTGCATGGAATAGGCTATGACAGGCTTGCCGCAAAGGTCGGCAAGGGGTTTGTTTATGCCGTTCATTCGGGTGGAGCTGCCTCCTGCGGCGATTATAACAGATACGGTTTCCATTGTACTGAAAAATTCCTTTCAAAATATCATTTGTTAAGGTACACTTTAACTTCGGGGGGGACGTTTGAAGCAAAACAGCTGTAGTGGACGGTATATTTTTTGCGGTTTACAGACAGTCCGTAGTTTTCTTCAAGATATTCTATATCCTGCGGATATGCCCCTTCGATACTGTAGCAGAGAGCGGCGCTTCGGCATATATTCTCCCTCAGCTTTTCTTCGAGGGCGGCATCGCTTGAGCTTTGAGAGCTTGACAGTCCCGCAAAGACAAGTACCGCAGGCACGGCAAATGAAAGCACGCACACTGCCCCTGCAATAAGTGTTCCCTTTGACGGGGCAAGACCTTTTCGGTTTAACCATATGTTTCGCATAGCATTTTTCCTTTTATGTTGTATCAGGCGATGATATCCATAATATTCATGAGCGGCAGCATGACCGTCAGCAGGATAATTCCCGACATAATGGTGAGAACGGCGGTCAGGAGCGGCTCGGTCACCAGAACTATATTGTCAAGACGGCTGTTTGCTTCGGCGCTCAGCGTATCGCTTATCTTCTTCCATGCTTCGTCGAAAGAGCCTGATTTGTAGGATATTTTCAGCGTCCGTGTGAAGAAAACGGGCAGCAGCTCGGATCTTTCAATGGCGTCCGCAAGGGGAGTGTCCTCAAGGACAAGCCTGCGGCAGTCGTTGATTTTTTTGGCGATATATGGGTCGCTGCAGGTTTCGGCGGCTGAATCAAGGCTTTGGCTTACGGAAATGCCGCTTGCGGTCATCATGCCCATTACACGGCTGAATCTTGCAAGGGAGAGTGCACGGGAATATTTCCGTGTAAATGGCAGCTTTGCGGCGGCGTCTGCCACGGAATTATCCGATCTGTTTCCCGAAAGAGCGGAGAGGAATATGACCGAGCATATCCCGATAATTCCGCAGAATATGAGCATACCCGTTCCCACGGAGGCTGCAAGGGCGATGCTTTCGTTTATCTGTGCGGAGATCTCGGGGTCGAAGGTTGAAAAGATGTTCCCGAACATGGGCAGCACCTTAAAAATGAGGATAAGCATAACGGCTGCCATGATTAGCATCATTGCAACAGGCTGAAGGACAGCGTTTTTTATCTTTTCACGGACGGAAGCTTCGTTTTCGTAATATTCCGAAAGTGAGGTCAGAGTTTCTCTGAGATTTCCCGAAAGCTCTCCTGCCTTCACAAGCGATATAAGGTAAGGGGGAAACAGTCCCGTGTCTTCAAGGGCGCTGTAAAAGGGCTTATCCATTGCCATATTTTCGGTAACTGCTTCAATAAGGCTGACAGCTTCTGCGGAACCGCTGTCCTTTATTTCGTCGGCGAAAACGGTCAGTCCGTCGTACAGGGGCAGACCCGAATTGATTATCGCCGCCGTCTGATAGCAGAAAAATGATATCTCATCGGCGTTCAGGGATTTTATTTTTTTGTTTGACGGCATGCTTGTCGCTCCCTTCCATCAATAATAGAGCATTGCGGAGTAGTTTTTGCCGTTCCCGATAAACTCGGCGGCGTCCGATTTGTTTTGGGCGCTTGCGTAGAAGGTGGGGTCAACAAGATTATATCCTTTTTTTGACAGGTATATGTCAACGGCTATCCACCCTGTTTCCTCGGTATATATCTCGTTCCACGCATGGTATATTGAGGTGTTTACGTAGCCTATCACAAGCTTTGTGGGTATCCCCTGAGATCGGCACATTGCCGCAAAGAGTGAGGCGTAGTCGAAGCAGATACCCTTTCCTGCGGCAAGGGCGGAGTCGGGGGAGGGGATATATCCGCTTTGGACGCTTGAAGCAAGCTCCTTGTCGTAGGTTATGCTGTCGGATATGTATTTGAAAATTGCGGCGGCTTTATCTATACCGCTTTCGCAGCCTGCACAAAGCTCGGCTGCCTTATAAACGCATTTGCTGTTCTGACCGTACATTACAAACTGAGTCGGTATCAGATAGGGTTGGAATTCATCTGCAAGGGAAACGGAAAAATCTCCGTCAAATACAGTGGCGTAGGATTTTCCCGACACGTTTTCGTATACCTTTATATTATAGCTTCCGCTGCCCATTTGCAGGGGGTATATGTTATCGGCGGAGGGGGTGTAGTCATAGTCATATTTCCGGTCGTCCTTTGTTATCCTTACCTTCACCCTTTTTGTGCTGCCGCAGCTGACGCATACGGCGCCCGAAGAGGTGTCCGAAATATCAACGGAAACAAGGTCGTTCCCTATGGTTTCGGTTCCCGTGAAGTGCCCTTTTTTTATCTTTGGTACAATGACCTCGGCGGAGGCTGCCGAATATCCCGAAACGGTGCTTGTGGAAACAGGCTCGGTCATGGAGAGGGTAGTTGTAAGCTCCTGCGTTTCGGGCAAAGGTTCGGTTTCGTCGGACGAGTACAGCTCCGATGCGGAGGATTCGGTGATAACAGCCGTTGACGCTTCCGTTAAAACGGATTCTGTTTCCGATTCCGATTCCGTCATACTTTCCGTTTCGGAGGAATATACCGAGGTCTGAGCCGATGTAATATACGAAGTTTCGTATCCCGAAGTTTCGGATCCCGAAGCCTCGTATCCCGAAAATTCGGATTCCGATGTTTCGGAAGAAGTATGATCAGACTTGGAGATGACATTTGTTTCGGAATAAGAGGGTGTTGTATCGGAGGCTTCGGCAGATGTCTGCTCGGGTTCTGCCTTGGCGCAGGAGGAAAGCATCAATGCGGCAGCATAAAGGAGAGCAAGTCTGCCGATAATATACTTTTGCTTTTTCAAACCCATCGCCCTCCTTGCCGGTTTATTTGTATATTTATTATACCATTATAAGAATATAATGTCAAATAAAAAAGCCATGCGGATAAAACAAATTCCGCATGGCTAAAGGTTCAATGTGATTTTCGGTTCAGTATTTGCAGCCTAAAGGCTTTGAAGTTTCAAAGCTGTCTATGACCTCCTGCTCGGTATAGCGCTTTACATCGGAAGCGTCTAAAGGAACAGTGCTCCATACTGCGGCTTGTATCTGGACACATCTGTCGTCCACAAGAAAGCCGTAATAGCCGTAATATTCATCGCCGACAAAGGGATTTATCTCTATGGTCTGGGAGCCGTCTGCTGAAACGGCGGTTCCGCTGTCTACGCCTAAATAAACGGTGTTGGGCTTGAAATATACTCCTGTGCTGTTCTGGCTTGTAAGCTTTGCCGATGCGGCGGTATATACGATCGAAGCATTGGAGTTGTATTTCTGTATTCTTGCGTCTTTGGTGTATCCTACCATTATAGGAACAAGGATACCTGCCAGAACGGCTATAATACCTATTACGATGATAAGCTCGATAAGGGTAAAGCCTTTTAGAACATTCTTTTTCAAAGTAACCATCCCTTTCGGAAAAAAGTTGTGAAAATTAAAGGTAACTTACTACATTTATTATAGCAATTTTATGCTGCAGATGTCAATAAGTATTTAGAAATTTTTAAAATAAAATAATACATTTTTTTTGCCGATATTTTGGCAGTTATCGACAAAATAACGCTTTTTTGCAATGATTTGCCGATTTTTTTGTTGGAAAAAGGAGATTTTTGACATCAAAAGTCACATTTTCGGACGGCTTTGACTTTGGCACTTTTATGCGGCACAAAAAATAGTGCCTAAAAATTTCCTTGAAACTCTCAAAAAAATGGTTAATATTTTTCTTGGTATTTACTGTACCTTTTTGATTTTTTATGCTATAATAATATCGTGTTATTCTATCAGCATTAATCCATGAAAAGAGGATTGCTCCAATGTCCGAGAGTGAGATAAAATTTTTTGCTCCCCAGAATATGCGCAGATCTGCTGCTGCGGCATTATCCTTCGGCATGCTCGTATGCTGCCTGACAGCGTTTACGGGCTGCTCCTCAGCCGCAGCCGAAAAAATAGATGCTCCCGACGCTCTTCCGTCGGCTAAGGGTTACTCTTCCGAGGCGCAGAGCCTGAGAGAAGAGGAGACCGTTACTGTGACCGTTTGCAGCACAAGCACAGAAACCATTGTGTCGGCTGCCGCCGCTTCAAGCGAAACGGAGGAGAGCAACGAGATCGCCGAAAGCGTTCTTGCCGCCATATCCGAAGCCATGCTTGACGTTTCCCTTAAAGGCAGCAACGGTACATCGGGAACGGTGAGCGAGGTTACGGAAACGGAGATGACCGAAGCAGTCACCGAGCCTTCGGAAACCGCTGCCGAAACGGTAAGCGAGAGCGCTGCCGCCGAAACAGCCGAGATCACCGACAGTCCTGTTCCCGAATCCGAAAAGGTCCCCGAGCAGACTGTTTCCGACAGCTATGACAGGGAGTTTTTTGCGGAAGACCTGTTTATCGGCGATTCCATTACAACGGGCTACTCCCTTTACGGCTTTCTTGACGAAAAGAACGTTTTTGCAAAGATAGGTCTTAACCCTTCGACCGTTCTTTCCAAGCCTGTGCCCACCTGCTACGGCGATATTTCCGTTTCGGAAATGCTTGAATATACCATGCCGAAGCGTGTTTATATCATGCTCGGCTCCAACGGCATACAGTGGCTTTCCTGCAAGAATATGCTTGATTCGTCCGATATGCTTGCAGGCATCATTCATGACAAATGCCCCGATGCAGAGATAGTTTTTGTGAGCGTTCCGCCCGTTACGGCAGGCTATGACAGCACCGTTGCCGATGTGGACGTTATGGCTAAGATCAACGAGTACAATGCAGGTCTTGCGGAATACTGCAGCTCGGAGGGACTTTATTTCATTGATATTTCCAAGGTCCTCAAGGACACGACGGGATATTTCTCCGCCACATATGCGGAATCCGACGGAATGCATTTCAAATCCTCGGCATATAAGGTGATACTGAGTGCGATCCAGTCGGCGATGACCGAGATAGAGGCTTCTATGCCCGAAGAAGAGTTGCCCGAAGCTGAGGAAACGGAAATGACCGAAGAGGCAGAGTCCGAAAGCACGGAAGCTTCCGACGAAACAGAAACCGAAGAGGAAACTGCGGCAGATGAAACAACAGAATAAGATCAATTACAGCGCAGAGCTGGAACGGATAACGGCAGAATATTCGGCGGCGGGGGAAACACCTTCCCTGCTGCTTCACAGCTGTTGTGCGCCCTGTTCAAGCTATGTGCTGGAATATTTATCCCGTTATTACAAAATAACGGTTTTTTATTTTAACCCGAATATTTACCCCGAAGAGGAGTTCGAGAAGCGCATTCATGAGCAGCAGCGGCTTATTTCGGAGATGAAAACGGAAAATCCCGTTGATTTTATCGGCTCGGAGCATGGCAGCGAAAGGTTTTACAGCGCCGTAAAGGGTCTTGAAGCTCTCGGAGAGGGAACGGAGCGGTGCTTTAACTGTTTCAGGCTGCGCCTTGATGAAACTGCTCGTCTTGCGGCGGAGAAAGGCTTTGACTTCTTCACCACCACACTCACCATAAGCCCAATGAAAAATGCCGAGGCGCTCAACCGTATCGGAAAGGAAGCGGGGGAAAAATACGGAGTTCGTTTTCTGCCCTCGGATTTCAAGAAAAAGGGCGGATATCAGCGCTCAACTCAGCTTTCGAGAGAGTTCGGACTTTACAGGCAGGATTACTGCGGCTGTGTTTTCTCTCTTAAGGAAAGAAACGAGAGGATAAAAAATCAGAATGAAAAATAAAATCGCCGAAGGAATTGCCCCCTCGGCGATTTTTTTCGACATTATTCGACAAAATTGTACCAAGATGAAAAGAAATTTATTTTCATCTGCCGTTCATTTTCAGCGAAATTGTCATCGTTTTTCGCAGATAAGCTTCAAAGCCGTTCTTTCGTCGTCATCAATGGTGACGGTGGCGAAGGTGGGAATACATACAAGATCTATCCCCACGGGAACGAGATATCCCCTTGCTATAGCAATTGCCTTGATTGCCTGATTTGCTGCGCCTGCACCGACAGCCTGGACCTCAACAGCTCCGCTGTCCCTCATAACGCTTGCGATTGCGCCCGCAACCGAATTCGGCACAGACCTTGACGATACTTTCAATACTTCCATACCCATATCTCCTTTGATACTATACACACCGCAGGCAAAATAAAGTTTCACCAAGCAATGTGCATATATGGTTTCGCTGAAAGAATTACTATACTTTGCATTCTACCCGAAAAGCTTCGGGCATTCAGCGGTGCAGAGTATATACCCACTGCAGCTTTTTAGCGGATATTCTCCGAAATAGCTGCGGTAGCAGATTAACAAAGCTCGTCTGAGCATGAGTGGCATCTATGTAGTATGGCGTTGGCTGTGAATTTGTTACCGAGTAAATTTCCGGAAGCCGTGTTTTTCATTTTTCGGCGTTTCCTTGGGCAAAGAATGCTTTGTTAAAATTGTCGTTCATACAGCCTTGTATGATTATAGTTATTATACACTATTTATTAGAAATTTGCAACAGTTTGGATTTTTTTTATGACATTATCTAATTATCAGCCTTTCAATTTTGTCAGCTTTACCCGTTTTGGGGTCAAAATCAATAATTACTCCGTTAAGAAATGGCGGATTGTCCGATTCGGCAAACCTTACGGGCAGACGTGTGCGCTGTTTATAGATGGCAAGCTCCTTTTTTACGCCGAGTACCGATTCCTCCGCTCCGCACATTCCTGCGTCGGTTATATATGCTGTATGACCGCCGATTATTGCTTCGTCCGATGTCTGGACGTGGGTATGTGTTCCCACAAGGGCGGTGACCTTTCCTGCAAGATAATATCCGAGAGCCTTCTTTTCACTGGTGGACTCCGCATGGAAATCCACGAAAATATTGGGGGTGTCAAGCTCCGCAAGTATCTTATCAATGCAGCCGAAGGGGTTCTCCATTGATTCCATAAATACCGTGCCGATAAGGTTTACAACTGCAAGACGGTACTGACCCATATCAAGGATAGTATATCCCTTTCCCGGAGCCTCGGCAGGGTAGTTTGCGGGACGTATGAGAAATTCCTCGCTGTCGTAAAGCTCCATGGCTTCCTTGCGGCGGAAGCAGTGGTTGCCCGTGGTTATAACGTCGGCAAAGGTGAAGATATCCTCCATGGAGTTTTTGGACAGACCGTTGCCGTCCGCCGAGTTTTCGCCGTTTGCGATGACGATGTCGATGCCGTATATTTTTTTCAGGCTTCGTGTTTTCTGTGCGGCAAAGCTGCAGCCAAGACTGCCGACGATATCTCCGATAAAAAGTATCTTCATGCAAAAAAACTCCTTTCCCTTCAAAGGATATCATTCCCGTTTTTCGCCGTTATAAACGGCATTTGAAATCCTCGTAGCCGAATTTTTTTTCAAGGATAACATTGCCCTTTGTGTCAATGCGGTAGATGGAGGGCAGTCCTATACCGTTAAAGGTATTGTTTTTGCACATGGAGTATATCGCCATGTCGCAGAAAATCAGTCTGTCGCCTGTTTCAAGGGGGGTGTCGAAGGAATAATCGCCGATAACGTCCCCTGCAAGACAGGTTGTGGAGCCTATGCGGTAATCGTATTTCTTTTCGCCCCTTTTGCCCGAGCCGATAATATGGGGGCGGTAGGGCATTTCAAGGACGTCGGGCATATGACAGGCTGCCGAGGCGTCGATTATGGCGATATCCATGCCGTTTTTTACCTTTTCAAGTACCTCTGTCACGAGCCAGCCTGCATTGAGGGCAACTGCTTCTCCGGGTTCAAGATAGACACGGACTCCGTACTTGTCCTGCATATAGTTTATTATGCCGATAAGCTTGTCAACGTCGTAATCGTCCCGTGTGATATGATGTCCGCCGCCGAAATTCAGCCATTCCATGCGGTAGAGATATTTGCCGAACTTTTCTTCGATGTGGGGGATTATCCGCTCCAGAACGTCGCTGCCCTGCTCGCACATGGTATGGAAATGAAGTCCGCTTATTCCGTCAAGCAGGTCCTCACGGAAATTTGCGGAGGTTGTTCCAAGACGGGAATTTGGGGCGCAGGGGTCATATATCTCCGTTTCTATCTCCGAATATTCGGGGTTTACACGTATTCCGCAGCTTATCTGTCTGCCCTCTGCCCGGGCTTTTTCGACCATAGGCTTAAAGCGTTCCCACTGTGAAAAGCTGTTGAACACTATATGTCCGCATATGTGCGTCAGCTCCTCGAATTGGTCGGGGCGGTAGGCGGCGGAGAAAACATGGACTTCCTTCCCGGGCATCTCCTCATAGCCAAGCTTTGCTTCGTAAAGTCCGCTTGCTGTTGTGCCGTCAAGATATTCGGATATCAGGGGATAGGTGCTGTACATTGAAAAGGCTTTCTGGGCGAGGAGTATCTTGCAGCCTGTGCTTTCGGAAACTCTTCGCAGTATTTCCAGATTCTTTTTCAGAAGCCTTTCGTCCACAACGTAGCAGGGGGTGCTGAGGGCGGATATATCAATATCGGGTGCTGAAAAGCTCATAGTTTTATTTCCTTTCCTCGGCAGGCTTATCCACTATTTCGATATTGTCAAGCTGACTTGTAAGGTTCCTGCGGACTCCTTCACGGTATTCCTTTCTTAACGCTGCCTGCTCTGCCTTTTCGCTTTCGGTAAGTCCTTCGGGGGATTTGGATTTGCGGTACAGCTCGTTTATGCGGTTTATTTTTTCCTGAGTCAAGCCTTACTCAATCCTTTCATTATTTTTCGGTACATGGAAAAGGGACGTACATTACGGCACGTCCCTTGAAATTTTTATGGGTGCGGTTTATTCGGACTTTTCTTCCTTTTCTTCGGAGGGAGCTTCCTGTGCGGACTTTTCTGCATTTGCGGCAATGTCTTCGGCAGCCTTTTTCAGCGCCTCTTCTCTGTCCTTTACGGTTCCCATGAAGGCTGTTGTCTTGAGGTCTTCGGGCAGCTCGGAAACGAAGTTTTCAAGCTTTTCATAGGTTATCTTGCCTGTGAAATCCTGTCCGCTGGGACGGATATTTCTTGATGCAAGGCTGTAGATATCGCTTGAAATGGTCGTAAGTCCGATAGCACGCTGAACGTTGACGTTTTCGTTGCCTGCAAAGTCCTTGAGGGTGGAGCTGAATGGCAGTGAGAACTTGTCTTCGGGCATGGAGCCTGCCTTGCGGAGTATCTCTGCGCCACGGTCGTTGAGGGCAAGTATCCTTCCGAATACGGGAGGTACCTTCATATCGTCCGTCCTTACGCCGATAAGAGCGTTGAGCAGTATCCTTCTGAATCTTGCTGTAGGATATCTTTTTGTTTTGATAAGCTCAAGGAGCTGATCCATTGAGGTCGCTACTCTTGCAGCCTGGAATATTCTGTTTTCCAGACCCTGTCCCACATCGGGGATCTTCTTGATATCTGCGGGAGAGAGAGTTCTCAGGCGGTAAAGCATGATCCTTTCAAGGTTTTCATACCAGCAGAGAAGATCCTTCTCGTCATATTCGGCAACTGCATCGGCAGTTTCCTTGGGAACGTAGGGGGTGATGTCCTCGCCGTCGTCGATGAGCTGACGGATATAGCTGCCGCTTGCGTACTTGCCTTCGGGCTTGTCGCTGTCGTGACCTGCGCCGATGCGCTTTACGGTGAAGGGAGTTATCTTGTCCTCCATGCCGAGTATTTTCAGGGATTTCAGATACTCGATAGCAAGGACGTTGTTGGGCGAATTGAGGATATCTCCCACCAAAGGTCCGAACTGGTAGGAAACAAGCTGTGCCACAGCTTCGGGATAGGGAATGCCCTGTTCAAGGAGGGGCTTGAGGTTTTCGGGAGTCGATACCTTTACAACAGCGTCTGCGCACTGTTTGAGCTGCTCTATGCTGCCGCATTCGCTGCCGAAGGAGATGCCGTCAACGCATCTGAGGGAAGCCATGAGCATTACGCCGCATCTTGCGAAAAGCTCTGCGTTTGCAAGGCTGTACTGAACGGGCATTTCGATAACAAGGTCAACGCCGTTCTTTACCGCAATTTCTGCTCTCTTGAACTTGTCCAGCTGAGCTAAGTCGCCTCGCTGAACGAAGTTTCCGCTCATTATTGCGACGATATGGGTAGCTCCCTGCTTTCTTGTTTCTTCGATCTGATAGATATGACCGTTATGGAAAGGGTTATATTCGCATATAATACCGTAGGTTTTCATTAAGTGTTTGTCCTCCAATTCAATTCGGATATGCATATTTGCCTATAATACTATACATTATAGCATACATTGTATTCATTTGCAAGTATTTTTTTTGTTAAACATAAAAAGAGCGGAATATTCTGTTAGGAAGTTTGAAGATTATATTCGGAAAGCTGAATATTATATTCGGTAAAGCATCTGCATATATATAATTATAGGTACATTATAAAAAACTTAATAGATTTTTATCCGAATTACAGAATTTTCTTTGTAAATTTTTATAAAAAGCTCTTGTAATTCAAGAAAAAATAGGTTATAATATAAAAAGACAAGGGGCGGCATAGTATTGCTCCGAAAATTTCCGAAAGGGGTGTAGACCTGTGAACAACGAACAGACCATGACTTTCTCTGTTTATGAAGACAAGGAAGCCGAACTCAAGAAAAATCTTACTCTTATATATGATGCACTTCGTGAAAAGGGCTATAATCCCATTAATCAGATCGTGGGATATATCCTTTCCGAGGACCCTACCTATATAACTACATATAACAATGCAAGAAGCCTTGTTCGTCACATTGACAGGGATGAGCTGCTGCAGGTGCTGGTAAAATCCTATCTCGGCGCCTGAGCTTTCAGCTTTGATGTCGGCGGCGTATGGCTTTCGGTCATGCGCCGTTTTATTTTTTCGGGTGCAAAGGTCATATGTGTCAGGATTGTGATAGGTTTCCGAAAATTTCCCCGAATACCAAATTGTAACCGATCTGTAGTTTCATTTTGAGAAAAATCTGCTATAATTAGAATATAGATACAGCTTGCGGACATTATATTCATATCCGACATCTTTCAGGGTATCATAACATTACGCCGTGTATCGGCGGATATTATGAGAAAGGAGATGTCTGCCATGAATGTTTTTACTGCAAAGCGGATCGGCCGCAGCGCTCTCTGCTGCATGCTTACCGCCGCTGTATTTGCCGCATGCGTTCCTGCATCGGCAAGCGCCGAAGCTCCGTCTGCTGCGGAGATCTCTTCCCTTGACAACACCCTTTGCGGCTACGGTCAGGGCAGGGAAGTAAACGACGAAAACTGTCCTGTGGGCGCACTTATGTTCAACGAGCAGTATTACTGCTACGACGCTTATGCGCTTACGGATTCCCCGAATATATGCCTTACCTTCGATCAGGGTTACGAAAACAGCTACACAGCGCCGATTCTCGATACTCTTAAAGAAAAGAACGTTAAGGCGGTGTTCTTTGTAACGGGCGACTACGTTAAACGAAACGGGGAGCTTGTGCAGAGAATGATCGACGAGGGTCACATTGTCGGAAATCACGGCATGGGTCACAAATCTCTCCCTCAGCTGAGCGAGGAGGAGATGGAAACGGAGATCATGAGCCTTCATGATCATGTTTCCGAGAAGTTCGGATATGAAATGAAATATTTCCGTCCGCCCTGCGGTGAATTTTCCGAAAGAGCCTTGGCAAAGGTTCAGTCCCTTGGCTACAAAACTCTTGTATGGAGCTTCGCTTACTGCGACTGGGACGTTAACGACCAGCCCGAAGCAGCTGCGGCTCTCGAAAGGGTTTCGGGGGCTGCTCACGGGGGAGCTGTATATCTCCTCCACAGCGTTTCAGCCACAAACTGCGAGATATTGCCTCAGGTCATAGACAATATCAGGGCGGCGGGATATGATTTCGCCCTCCCTCAGCTTTAATGAGCTGAAAGCTTATTCACGGATCAAGTTCCGCTCGGAAAAGCTATCCGTCCGGGATTTTGATATATTCCTGTTTTCTGTCGGTGCAGACGACAGAAATTCTCGTATCTCCTTGTTTTTATGTTTTATTTCATTTTTCCTCCGAACGCTAATTCGGAGGAATTTTTTTTGGAACAACAATACAAAATATTCGGCTGAAATTATCGAAAAAAATGGTTGATATTTTCTTAGGGTTATGTTATAATGTAAATAAAAATATAAATGCATATGCCGCTTTTTTGCATAACTTTTCCCAAAGGAGAGCACGAAAATATGGAGCCTTATATTGTAAGACAGACCATTTTGAATCAAGACCAGAAAGCTGTGGGATACGAGATCCTTTATGCTGACGATCAGGTGCAGATGTGGCAGGCTGATGATACGTCCGCTGCCAATGCGATCGAGAATTTTCTCTCCACCATGGACAGCGAGAAATTTATCGGCGGTAAAACAGCTTACATAACCTTTACCCGAAATCTGCTGGTTAAAAATATCCCGAAAATGTTCGACACGTCAAAGCTTGTTATTCAGATAGAGGACACTCTTATCACCAATCCTCTTTCCCATTCACTTATCACTAAATTCAAGCAGGCAGGCTACAAGATCGCCGTTATTGATTTTGAGTTCGCTCCGAGATATTTCGGCGTTCTCGATATTGTGGACTACATCAAGGTGAATTTCAAGAATTACAATGATCCTTCCCTTGAAAATGTGGTCAAGATAGGCAAATCCTTCGGCAAGGAGATCATTGCTTACAACGTTGAATGCGCACAGGGCTACGAAAAGGCTAAGGAATACGGCTGCACAAGCTTCCAAGGCTCATACGTTGCGGAGAAGATGCCTACGGCTTTACAGAAGACGAAGCTCATGCAGGGCAACTTTATGATGCTCATGGTTGCGGTCAACCGTGACGAGCCTGATATTGACGAGATAGAGGAGATACTTTCACGAGATGTTTCGCTTACATATGCGCTGTTAAAGCTTGTAAACTCCGCTTATTTTGCGCTGAGAAACCGTGCTAAATCGGTAAAGCAGGCGCTGGTGATACTGGGTCTGGGTCAGCTGAAGCAGTGGATATATCTGCTGTCCTTCAAGACGGACGACGGCACAATGCCCGACGAGCTTATCAAGCTTTCCTTCCTCCGTGCAAGCTTCTGCGGAGAGCTGCTTGAATTTGCGGACGACATGCCTATATCACGTTCAGAGGCATATCTGATGGGAATGTTCTCCACCCTTGGCAAGCTTATGCAGCAGCCCCTTGCGGACGTTCTTGCGCCTTTGCCTATCAGCGATGACATCAAGAATGCTCTTATCGGTCACGAGGGCAGGGCGGGAATGCTTTACGACACTGTTCTTGCATACGAAAACGCTGATTGGAGCAAGATGAAGAAGCTTGCGGAGGCTCTCGGCATACCAAATGAGATGATCTCGCAGAAATACTGCGAATGCGTTGAAAATGTAAACTCAACATGGGATAAGCTTATGAAGCCCTGCAACGAAGACGAAGAAGACGCAGGCTGAGGCAGGCAGGCTGATGCAGGCAGGCTGAGCCTGCACGCAACCGTTTCATAGTTCGTTTGGGCGTTATAATTCTTGGCTCGGTAACGGTACTTTATTTGATACCGTTGCCGAGCTTTTTTTGTTGGTTTGATTTGAATATGGTTGATATTTCATTGCCCGTTTTAGGAAGGATAGTTTTTGTTCGTTTCCGTATTGTTATTGAAAAAGTTAAGTTATATCATTGCCCTGCAGAGGGAAAACCTTCAGGAGAGGGGGAAGTGCTCGGAGCGCTACGGACGCAGCCGCCTCCCCCCTCTCCTTGCGGTTTTCCCTCTGCACTCCCTTTCCCTAAACCACACCCCTCTCAGGCTATGCTCTTTCGTTGCCAAAATTGCTTATACAGCAATTTTGCATTTCATTTTTTGGACTATCAAAAAAAACTATACGTTTTTTGATTAACGGATGCTGTGAATTTTTTTGAGAGGTTATACGGTTTTCTTTGGTCAATCCAAATAACGGGCAAAATCCGTTCTATAACTATGGTAAATTCGTGAAATCATTTTCTGACCTTTTAGTTTAGCAATTGTTTGGTTTACCGTGTAACTTTCCTTTTTAACAAAGTAATTCCGTATGTGACCTAAGAGTCAAAAACTTTGACTCTTAGCAACGGAAAAATCGGCAAAGGATAATAGGTGAAAGTGAAGGGGGAGCACGAGGGGGGAACCGTTAGGGAAGAAGAAAGTGCCGATTTTTGGCGGATTTTCTTTTTCCTTCTTCCATATAGGTTCCCCCCTCGTGGGCATATAAAAAAACTATAGCATTATTAAATTGATACGGAAAAATAAAAAACTGTCCTTACAAAAACGGGTAATAAAACTTCTGTCATATTCAGAAAAAAAAGCTCGGCAACGGGTGCAAAATAAGTACCGTTACCGAGCCAAAAACTATGCCGCCCGAACAAACTAACAGAACGGTTGGGTGCAGGCTCAGCCTGCCTAAAAGTAACGGTTCACTGTTTGTTACGTTACCGAGCCAAGAACTATAGCGCCCAAACGAACTAACAGAACGGCTGCGTGCAGGCTCAGCCTGCACGTTACCGAGCCAATAATTATGTCACCACAATATATTATGATACGGGAGGGTGCAGCATCATGCTGTCGATTGGGTGCAGGCTCAGCCTGCCTAAAATTAACGGTTCACTGTTTGTTACGTTACCGAGCCAAGAACTATAGCGCCTAAACGAACTAACAGAACGGCTGCGTGCAGGCTCAGCCTGCAAAATGCTTGTTGAGGGCTTCAACAAGAGCGTTAACGTCTGTGCCGTGAACAGCGCATGCGTCAGCAAGAGATTCTCCCCTTGAAGCAGGACAGCCAAGACAGTGCATGCCTATTTCCATGAAATAAGGCGCAGTGTCCATGTCCTTGTCAAGAATGTCACCGATAATGGAATCGGGGGTTACTTTGTAATCTGCCATTTTAAAAACTCCTTTCGTGTATCTGTTAAGTATATTATAACCCATTTTCACTCTGTTTGCAATAGTTTTTATTAATTTGCATGTGATTTGTTGAAATATAATATTTTGTGTGGTATAATAATAAAATATATAGTATAGGGGTAAAAATGTAATATATCGAAAGGAATGTAAATTCATCTGCAATGACTAAGCTTGCCGAACTCATAACCAAACTATTCAGACGCCACCATGTGGAAAATATCATGGCGTATATCACCGCAACAATGGCAATAATCTGGGCGGGAGATTTCCTGCTGGGCGATAACAGCCTGTCCGCCTTCCTTTCCTTTGACCGCAGCCTTATACTTCAGGGACAGGTGTGGCGTGCGGTAACCTTCCTTTTTATCCCTCCGAAAGCAAGTTTGATATGGATAATTTTTTCGCTGTATATCTACTATGCAATAGGCTCTGCGGTGGAAAAAACATGGGGCTCACGGGACTTTAATGCATATTTCTTTACGGGAGCGCTGCTTACAATAGCCGCAGGGTTTATCACAGGCTATGCCGTAAACGATTTCCTCTATTATTCCTTCTTCTTTGCTTTTGCGGCAATTTACGGAGAAGCACAATTTCTCCTGTTCTTCCTTATCCCCGTAAAAGCCAAATGGCTTGCCGCTTTTGACGCAGTTTATATGCTCTTTATCCTTTTAACGGCTCATGTGAGCTATAAAGCATCGGTGCTTGCGGCTCTGCTGACCTTTGGGCTGTTCTTCGGCGGTTCTTTCTTCCGAAGGATAAAAAACAAATGGACGCACAGGGATTTCTACAGAGAAATGAAAAATAACCGCAGATAAAATGAGGGGATAACAATGCAGGATAAAAAGCTTGATTATGATTTTTATCACCGTGACTGCCTTGATGTGGCAAAGGACCTTGTGGGAAAGCTTATAACCCGAACAAACGAAAACGGCGAAACCGTCACCCTGCGGATAACCGAGGCGGAAGCCTACCGTGGGGAGGAGGATACCGCCTGCCATGCCTCCAAGGGAAGAACTCCGAAGACCGAGCTGCTGTATGCAAAGGCAGGGACGATATATGTCTACCTATGCTACGGAATGCATTGGCTGATGAACGTTATAACAGGAGAAGAGGAGCAGCCCCAAGGCGTGCTCATAAGAGCCTGCGAGGGGTATGAAGGTCCTGCAAGGCTTACGAAAAAGCTCTCCGTGGATAAAAGCTTCAACGGACAGTCCTTTATAGATAACGACAGGATATTTATATCCGACGACGGCTGCCGCCCCGAAATAGTCTGCCGCAGGCGTGTGGGGATAGACTATGCAGATGAATATTACAGAAACGTCCTCTGGCGGTTCTGCTATGAAGGCAAAAGCGCCGAAGATATAAAACGAAAGCCTGACCGAAAACAGAAAAACAAATCATGAAAGGAATGTGACCCTAAATGTCCGAAGCGTCAGAAAAAACAGCAGTAACCGACCTTCTCTACCCCTCCGCCGAAGCACGGTCAAGGCTTAATAAGCGCAGGATAGAGCTGAACGAAAAAATGCCCTGCACCTTTATTGACGACCTCATGACCGAAACGGTAGCTTCAATGATATGCCGCAAGAATCCACAGAATGTCATGCGGCTTTTCCGTGAGATGAACACCGACCCCGAAACAGCCGAGTACCGCCTTGACGCACTGGAGGATATCATAAACCACCCGAAGCTGTCCCCTGTGATGCATAATATCATACGGACGCTCCTTGAAAGCGAGCGGAAAAATATCAGGGGAATGGGTTCGCCCGATACATTTCAGGCGCTCAGCGCTGTGATAGACGGACTTGACACGTACATAGGCTGCATGGAGGAGCTTCACTCCTTCCGGCTTTCCGACGGGGAGCGGATAAAGTCCGCCGCATTCAAAAAAATGTTCGGGGATTTTGAAAAGCAGTATTTTTCGGAGGATTTCGCTTCGATGAAAAGGGACATCTCCGAGCTGAAGGAGGCATTTTCAAAAAGAGTCCGCTCCGTTACCGTGGCAATCAATTTTGACGGGGAAATGCGCCCCGTTTCCGCAGGAATAGTCGGATATTCCGATAAACCTGCGGGGGAAAAGCCGTCGGTGTTCGACAGGCTGTTCTACAAAAATTCCGCCAAGCCCGATACATATGTAATGGGCAAGCTCCGCTCAAAGGAGCCGAATGAGGACGGCTTTGTCAGCGAGGCGGATCATGCCCTGTTCATGGAAATGGAGAAGATAACTTCGGGATATATGGGCAGACTGACAAGCGCTCTGAAAGCCTATGACCGCCTTTCCTTTGAGCATATATCCGCCCTTGAGGACCAGATGGATATCTATGACGGACTTGCTAAGCTTGTGGATTCCGCACAGGCAAGAGGACTGAAAATGTGCCGACCCAAGCTCTGCACCGACAGCAGGCGGTATGCGGATATAAAGAAGCTTTACGACCCATGCTTTTTCTTCAAGGCTGCCGCAGCCGACCACGAAGCAAAGGGCGATGACCTTACCGTCCGCAACGATATTGTTATGGACGACAGCAGCCGATTTTTTATCCTTACAGGAGCGAACAACGGCGGAAAGACCACCTTTACAAGGGCGGTGGGACTGTGCTTTCTCATGGCACAGACAGGCTTTTACGTTCCTGCCGAATACTGTGAGCTGTCCGTCTGCGATTTCATCTACACCCACTTCCCCCGTGAAGAGGAAACGGGCATAAATTCAAGCCGCTTTACCACCGAGATAAAGCAGTTCAAGACCATAAGCAACACCATAACCGAAAACAGTCTGCTGCTGATGAACGAGTCAATACAGAGCACGACCCCGAAGGAATGCTGCGATATTGCCTCCGAGCTTGTGAAGATATTCTGCATAATCGGAACGAGAGGTATTTTCGCCACACACCTGACGGAGCTTGCGTATCTTTGCGATGATATTGCTGCCGACCCCGACTGCAAAAGCGTTCCTGCAAGCATTGTGGCAACCGTGGACGAAGCAAGCGGCAAGCGGCTGTATAAAATAAAGCGAGGAATGCCCTTAAAGCAGAGCTATGCCTCGGATATATTCCGTTCCTTCGGCATCTCTCTCGAAGAGGTAAGAAAAAGAACGGGAAATACCCATACAGAAAAATAAAAGGAGCGACTGACCCCGTGATATGTATTATGGGCGACACCCACGGCGATATTAGCCGATTTTCACACAAAAACATTAAAAAGCTGAGAAAGGGAGATTATCTGATAATCTGCGGAGATTTCGGATTTATCTGGGACGGCAGCGAAAAGGAAAATGCGCTGCTGAAAAAAATCGGCTCAAAGCCGTTTACCACCGTCTTTACTGACGGCTGCCACGAAAACTACGATATCCTGTCCCGATACGAGGAAACGGAGCTGAACGGTTCGAGGGCGCACCGCATCAGCGGAAATCTGTATCATCTGTGCAGGGGGGAGATTTACGAGCTGGACGGCAAAAAGTTCTTTGCATTCGGCGGCGGTCACACAAGCGACATGGACGCACGAATGGAAACAGGCACATGGTGGCCTGAGGAGCTGCCCGATGACAGCGAGATATCCCACGGAAACGATGTACTTGAGCAGGCAGGTCGGACGGTAGATTACATCATAACCCATGAGCCCCCTGCGTCCATAAAGGAATTCATGAACTGCATGACGGGGGAGATATGCCAGCTGAATACATATTTTGACTCGCTTCGGGAAAAGGTAAAATTCAAGATGTGGTTTTTCGGAAAGCTTCACAAGAACAAGCTTATCCCTCCGAAATACGCAGCTGTTTTCGACGAGCCGTATGTTATTATGTAAATTATATAGTGCAGGCTCAGCCTGCCCGTTACCGAGCCAAGAATTATGCTGCCGCAATCAACTATGATACGATAGGGTGCAGGCTCAGCCTGCCGTTACCGAGCCAGGAATTATGCCGCCGCAATAAACTTTGATACGATAGGGTGCAGCATCATGCTGCCGATAGGGTGCATGCTCAGCCTGCAGGAAGGGATACCAATGGACTATTCAGTCAAAAATAATAATGTTATCCTCTGCGCAAAGGATCTTGACCTTGACGATACTCTCGACTGCGGTCAGGCGTTTCGTTGGGAAGCGCAGGAGGATAACGAAAATTACCGTACATATAAGGGCTTCTTCAAGAATCACCCACTGACCATATCTCAGGTCAAAAAGGACGGTGATGTCTTTATCCTCCATAATACAACAGAAGCCGATTTTCTCACCATATGGAAAAATTACCTCGACCTTGACACCGATTACGGCGAGCTGAAAAAACGCTTTTCCGAGGACGAAACTCTCTTAGCCGCCTGTTCCTATGCCAAGGGCATTCGGCTGCTCAGACAGGACGCCGAGGAATGTCTGATATCCTTCATCATCTCTCAGAACAATAATATCCCACGTATCAAAGGGATAATCGGCAGACTTTGCGAGCATTACGGCGGATTTCCCGATATGAAGCGGCTTAACGGGACAACCGCCGATGACCTTGCCTATCTCCGTTCGGGTTTTCGTGCAAAATATCTTGAGGACTGCATTGCAAAGGTAAATTCGGGGGAAATTATTCTCGATGACATAAAAAAGCTCCCTCTTGATGAAGCAAGAAAAGAGCTTATGAAAATAAAGGGTGTAGGTCCGAAGGTAGCCGACTGCGTTCTCCTTTTCGGAATGTACCGTACCGAAGCATACCCTGCCGATGTATGGATAAAAAGAGTTAACACACATTTTTACCCCAACGGACTGCCCGACTGCGTAAAAGGCTTTGAGGGTATCGCCCAGCAATATCTTTTCCATTACATACGAACATCGGGAATAGCACTTGAAGACTGATCCCTGAAAGGAAAGTAAGTTTATATGGCAGTTATCATTTCGGGAATAAGCGCACCTATGGGAACGGGGGAAAATGAAATTATCCGCCTTGCATTAAAAAAAGCGGGACTTTCGGAAAAGGACGTTTTCCGCAGGGGCATACACAAGATATCTCTTGACGCAAGAAAGCAAAACGATATCCGAACTGCCGCTTCGGTTTGGGCGGAGCTGTCACCCGATGCCGAAAAAAGGCTCTGCGAAAAGAAGGATTTCTGCCGCCATGTGGACACAGCGCTGTTTAGTCCCACTCCAACGGGGACAGTAAAGCCCGAAGGCAGGATAGCCGTATGCGGCTTCGGTCCTGCGGGAATGTTTGCCGCTCTTGTTCTTGCGGAGGCAGGCTATCGTCCGCTGGTATTTGAGCGAGGATACGACGCAGATTCCCGTGTGAAAGCGGTAAATGATTTCTGGCAGCGGCGGATATTCGACCCCGTATCAAATGTACAGTTCGGAGAAGGCGGCGCAGGAACTTTTTCCGACGGCAAGCTTACCACAAGAATAAAAGACCCCTTATGCCGCTATGTTTCATACCGCCTTACGGAATTCGGCGCTCCCGAGGAAATACTCGTCAAGGCAAAGCCCCATATCGGAACGGACAAGCTGAGGGAGATCGTTAAAAATATCCGCAGACGCATCATTGACCTTGGGGGAGAAGTCCGCTTTTCATCTCAGATAACGGATATCTCTGCCGAAGGGGGAAAAATACGCTCCGTGACCGTAAACGGCAGCGAAAAAATTGACGTTTCCGCCCTTATCCTTGCCATAGGTCACTCCGCAAGGGATACCTTTGAAATGCTCAGCGCAAAGGGCGTTTTCATGGAGCCTAAGCCTTTTGCCGTGGGCACAAGAATAGAACATACTCAGGAGAGCATTGACCGCAGCCTTTACGGCGTTCATGCAGGCGACCCTGCTCTCCCTCCCGGGGAGTATCAGCTGTCCTATACCGAAAACGGCAGAGGGGTGTATACCTTCTGCATGTGCCCCGGCGGAACGGTAGTTCCTTCTCAGAGCGAGGAGAACACCGTTGTCACTAACGGCATGAGCGAGTTTGCCCGTGACAAGGCAAATGCAAACGCTGCTCTTGTGGTTTCAGTTTCCCCTGCCGACTTCGGCAGTAATGTCCTTGACGGCGTTTCTTTTGCAAGGGAGATCGAGCGGAAAGCATTTATTGCCGCAGGCGGCAGCTATGCAGCTCCCTGCGTTACGGTGGGGTCGTTCCTTGACAAAAGCTATACCCTCAAGGGTGCAAGCGTGCTCCCGTCATACGCCTGCGGAACGGAAAGCTGCGAATTTGAAAAATTCCTCCCGTCATTTGTAACGGATATGATGCGCACGGGGTTAAAGGTGTTCTCACGGAAAATGCATGCTTTCGCCGACGGCTCGGCAGTCCTCACAGCCCCCGAAACACGTACTTCCTCTCCCGTGCGGATAACAAGAGCCGAAAATATGCAGTCCCCCTCCATGGAAGGTCTTTACCCCTGCGGAGAGGGCGCAGGATATGCAGGGGGAATAATGTCCGCTGCTGTGGACGGAGTTAAGCAGGCGTGTGCTGTGATGGATAAATTCGGAGTTTTTTAGCTGAAAAATCGTCAAAAAACTGCATAAAACCTGTAAAATTAATGCAAAGCTCTTGATTTTTTGCGTAAATAGTGATAAAATATCAAAGGTGTTTGCATTGGCAATCAATAATATTAATCCGGAAAGGTCTGAACTTTTAAAATGTTAGTATTGGTAGTAAATGCGGGAAGCTCTTCGCTCAAATATCAGCTTCTCAACATGGACGATGAAAGCGTTATCGCAAAGGGCAACTGCGACAGGATAGGAATCGACGGTCATATCTCCCACAAGACTTCCGACGGAAGAAATATTGAGGCAGACTGCACATTCCCCACACATACCGAAGCTTTTGAAAAGCTTGTTGAAGTGCTCACCTCGGGCGAAGGCAAGGTGATCGACTCCATGAGCGAGATAAATGCCGTTGGTCACAGAATCGTGCAGGGTGCGGAAATATTCACAAAGACCACTCTTGTTACAGATGAAGTTATCGACAAGATAGACTCTCTCAGCGAGCTTGCTCCCGTTCACAACCACGGTCATGCGCTTGCGCTCAGAGCTTGCCGCAAGGTGCTGCCCGATGTTCCGATGGCTGTTGTGTTCGATACGGCATTCCATCAGACTATGCCCGAAAAGGCTTACATGATGGGCTTCCCCTATGAGGATTACGAGAAGCTCCACGTAAGAAAGTACGGCTTCCACGGAACATCTCACAGATTTGTTTCCAAGGCTCTTGCAGACGCAATGGGCAAGGATATCAAGGAGCTTAAGATAGTATCCTGCCACATGGGCAACGGTTCTTCCATCACAGCTGTTGAGTACGGCAAGTCTGTTGATACAACAATGGGCTTTACCCCTCTCGACGGAGTTATCATGGGCACAAGATGCGGTTCGGTAGACCCCTCCGCAGTTACATATGTAATGGACAAGCATGGATTTACTCCCAACGAGATGAGTGACTACATGAACAAGAAGTCGGGACTTCTCGGAATTTCGGGAATATCCTCCGACAACCGTGACGTTACAGCAGCCGCAAAGGACGGCAACAAGAGAGCTGTCCTTGCAAACGAAATGCTCAAATACGAAACAAAGAAGTACATCGGCGCATTCGCAGCAGTAATGAACGGCGTTGACGCTATCCTCTTCACAGGCGGAATCGGTGAAAACGACGCTGCTATCAGAGGAGATGTCTGCAAGAACATGGATTATCTCGGAATCAAGATCGACGATGAAGCAAACGCTTCCGCAAGAGGAAAGCTCAAGAGAATTTCCGCCGACGATTCTAAGGTTCAGGTTTGGGTCGTTCCCACAAACGAAGAGCTTCTCATTGCAAGAGATACTCTTGAACTTATCAGCAAGTAAGATTTTCGGTCGGCATAAAAAACAGGCAGTACATTTTCCGTTTGTAGGAAATGTACTGCTTTTTTTAATACTTTTAAAATAACCGAGCAGACTCAGTTTTCAAAAATAACGATTCATATTATGTTACGTTACCGAGCCAAACACTTTCAGTTTAAAAATAACTATGAAACGGTTGGGTGCAGGCTCAGCCTGCCTCAGCCTGCCTTGACGGAGCTTATTTCAAGCAGGTCCTTGGAAATGCGGCTTAC
>JBJERW010000092.1:25744-28605 GCA_051882475.1 Huintestinicola sp.
CTCAGCCTGCCTTGACGGAGCTTATTTCAAGCAGGTCCTTGGAAATGCGGCTTACCTCTCTGAAGGATTCTTCTACATTTCCCGTAACCGATTTCTGATTTGAGGATTCGTCCACGATTGTCTTTGAGCGGCTGAGGGAGTTTTCTACCAGGCTGCGCATGCGCTCCGCCATTTCGAGAGTCTGAACGCTGTAGTTCTTAACGTCGCTTCCCGAAGCGGAAGCGTCCTGTGCCATCTGCCTTGAATGCTCCTGAACCCTTTCCAGAGTCCTTGCTTCCTGCATGGCTTCACGTATCTGCTTTATTCCGTTTTCAGCCTGCATAACGTTTTGCGCATTGAAGCTGCGAACCTCGCCCAGCAGCTGTTCTAGCCTTTCGATAATGCTGCTGATAGCGTCACTTGAATCCTTGGAATTTGCCGCAAGAGTTTTGACCTCCCCCGCAACAACGCCGAACCCTTTTCCTGCTTCGCCAGAACGGGCTGCTTCGATTGCCGCATTCAGCGCAAGAAGATTTGTCTGGACGGTTATCCGTCCGATTGCGTCCGCAAATCCCGATACCTCGTTTATGCCTGCGCCAAGACTGTCAATTGATTCGCCTGTTTTCTTTGCGGCGTCGGCGATCTGCGACATAACGTTTTCGGTCTGCTCCATCATATCCACATAGCTTGCCATTCGGCGTGAGGTTTCGTCCGAATTTTCAACCATATTCTGCATCTTATCGGAGATTATATTGACTGCCTCGTCCATATTCTTCATAGAACCGCATACCGATTCCACATATCTCAGGCTGTCGCCGCAGTTTTCGGCAGTGTCCCCTGCGGACTTGGAAATAAGCGAATTTGTTTTTCTGAAGCCGTCTATACAGCCTTCCAGCTGCTTTACAACGCTGTCAAGATCCACCGAAGCTTCGCCGCACTTTTCAACCAGCGACGCTACCTGCTGAGAAGCGTTAAGCCTTTCAAGCATCTTTCTTGAAGCACCCGCAACCTTGACGCACATAAGGGACATGACCGAAGCTTCTATCATAAATCCGACGGAGCGGCTGACAAACCATGTAAAGCTTGTGTCGAATTCTATCTGCTTGACATTCAGCGAGCGGAAGTAAAGGGAAACTACCAGAAGCACACTGCTGATAAGAGATATTTTCAGGGTGAACTTTTTATCGTAATAAAAAAGACTGAAAACCATTGCCAGCGCATATGTCATATATATTCCGATGGTTGAATCGGAAGCCATGAGTATTACCAGACATTCGAGGGCAATAGTTACCGTATATTTCATGACCTTGGTGGGCGCACCAAGCTTATATGCCACCGACGGACCCATAGTTACGATGATCGCAACTATCGTCAGCGGGATCAGATTTTCAAGCTTTGACTGAAAAAGCCCTATTATTGAAAAAAACATAAGTGCGGGGAATACAAGCACAAGCCATCTTAAAACCTTTACCGCCGATTTTGTGACTGCGGCGTCGTTTTCGCTGAAAAAATCATTCTGTAACATATTAAACAGTCCTTTCGATTAAAAATAAAAGCTCTCTGCCTTTTCACGTGAAATGCCTTTGGAATCTGAATATTTCTTCCCATCAAAAACTTATCTTGCAACTATGTTAATAGGATATTATAAAACTACTTCTATTATATTGTCAAGCAAGAGTTTTGTCAAGCATTATTCGGCAAAAATCAACAAATATTTCATTTTTGTTGAATTCTTTTTTATTTCTGACGCATATAATTTGTGAACATTTTGTAAATTCGGTATTTTTGTGAAAAAAAACTGTCCTCAGAATCGTTTTATATACAGACAGGGAAAAAACACAGCATTTGCAATAACGAAAGGAAGAATGTTATGATACGTGACAACTGCGGGATCAGCGGATATTATGTGCCGAGGGTGCTTATCTCCGATATGGGAGGCAAAGGCACCGACGACATTTGCAGCCTTATAAAGCGGGAGGAAATGAACATTGTTCAGACGGGAAGCCGACCGCAGGATATGCTTGCAGATATCTCCGCCCCAGCTCAGATGATGATAATCCGTGACGGAGGTTATGATAACAATTCGTTCGGCGTGATTGAAGATGTCAGAAGGTTTTCCGATATACCCATAATGGTAATATCCGACGCCGACGATGAAATGTACAGGATCATGGCTCTTTCAAAGGGAGCTGACGCATGTCTTGGCTCAGCCTTCGGAAAATATGAATTCAAGGCAAGGCTTCTTGCGCTGCTGAGAAGATACACGGGAAACGAGGGCGGCGAAGCTGACGAAGAAAAGATAACCATCACCAACGGCATAATCACCGTCAACCGCAAGAGCCGTGAGGTTTATGCGGCAGGCAGTCACATCAAGCTGACTGCGATAGAGTACGGCATTGTTGAATATCTTATGGAGCAATGCGGAAAGGTATGCCCTGTTGAAGACATATACCGCACGGTATGGCGTGAAAGTCCGTATTCGGTAAAGAAGACGGTCGTTGAGCACATACGGCGTATAAGGTGCAAGCTGGAGCCTGATCCTCACAACCCAAGATACATAAAGGCGGTTTTCGGGATAGGCTACAAAATGGAGAAGATCGGTTAATGTTTTTTAACCACCGCTATGAGTTTATGAGTTGGCGGAAATATAAAAAAATGTCTGCGGCGTAACGGTTTTACGGTATCCTGCCGCAGACATTTTTTTGTGGGAACTGTTGCCGAGTTTTTTCGGTGTGTTTGCTTTGAGTAGGGTAGATGTTTTATTGCCCGATTTTGATGGGATAGTTTTTGTTTTTTTCTTATTTATTTTTGAAATGTTAGATAATTTGTTACCCTGCAAAGGGAAAACCTTCAGGAGAGGGGGGAGTGCTCGGAGCGCTACG
>JBJERW010000093.1:0-6330 GCA_051882475.1 Huintestinicola sp.
GCAATTTCTATGGTCAATATTACGATTCAATTTCGGAAAACAGATATATTTATTTAAAGCAGGCCGATATGTCGTCAAAGCTTCTTATGTGGTTTGAAAAGCATATTGATGAACTTAATGAAAAGCTTTATGAATTAAGCATGCAGGTCACCGAACAAAAGAAATTGTCTGTTTTTTATGATTCGGAAGGACGTCTGACACAGTATCCTCGCAAGCGCACTCTGAGGCTCGCTGCTCTCACAAGGATAGCGGACTGTTTTGATAAAGGCAGAAAATACACAGAAAAAGAAGTAAATGAAATAATCAGGCAAAATATTTCTTTTTCGGATATTGAACTTATCCGAAGGGAAATGTTTGAGCAAAAGCTGATCGTCAGATTAAGAGATGGTTCGGAGTATTGGAAAGAGGACTGACAGTGTAATTTTTCATGCAGAAGATATTTATTTGTTCACAGAATTTTTTATCGCAGTATTCCCTTTATGAATGATACAAATTCTTAGAACCTATCCTATTTGGACGGGTTCTTAGTCAATGTGCAGATAAAAAATCGATAATATTTTACAACTCACCCCAAAAGGTAATGACAAAATGATCTATTGTTGATATGATAGCTTAGGGTGGGTTGACATTATCCGAACATTTTGCTGCGTTACCGAGCCGTATCTATGCAGCCCAATTATTCTATGAAACGGTTGGGTGCAGGCTCAGCCTGGCTGTTTCAAGGGCATCGTCCTTGCTGCATTCTGTGTCGGGAATGACGTAATCTCCCGAATCAGCCATTGCACGGCTGAATTTTTTTGTCGAAACAGTCATAACAAGACCTGAATTTTTAAGACTGAAGGTTGCAATATCTCCGTAACCGTTGGCGGAATTGCCAGGTATCTCTCCGACTATCGTTCCGAGAGAATTGTCTTTGATGTAGAGTGCAAAAAGCATTGCCGAGCTGAATGATTCTGCTGAGGTAAGAATTGTCACGTTTCCGTCAAATACGGGAGTCCGTTCGGCTGTTTTCCATTTGGCTGCGCTGCTTTTCAATGTTATGAAACCAAGACGCTGTTCATAGCTTACTGTTGTGAAACTGTCTGTTCCGAGATAAGAGATAAATTCCCAAGCCACCTCATCCGAGCCGCCGCCGTTTCTTCTGAGGTCAACGATAACATTATCTATTCCCTGCTGTGATACTTCCGTAAACATTTTTTTCAGCGTTTCGCAGTATTCATCATTGTAATTACAGCTGTTAAGAGTAAGAAGCGCATAATTTTCGTCGGGATACAGCTCGTAGTGTACGAAGTTTTCGTTCTCGTCATAGTAGACGGCATTTCGTTCCATATATTCGGCATATGATATGAAATCCGCATCGGTATAATGCCGTTCAACACGCTCGTTTTCGTTTTCATATGTCAGAGTAACATCGGTGCCAAGCCCGAGGTATTCAAGTCCTGTGTCGGAAATAAGATCATTCCAAAGCTGCTCCAATGCCCGGCTTTCCGCTTCGTATGAGAACATATTTTTGTGAGCATCAAAAAAGGACTGCAAGGATTCGCCGTTAATCTCTGTTATCTTTAAGTTCCTGCCTTTTACAAGTTCCGCATAATCCATAGGATACCGCTCTTCGCACGGACGTGCTCCCACAGATGTGTGAGCGTCGCCGAGAGAGGAAAGTATATTTTCAATATTTCTTCTGAGTTCAGCGCAGGTCACTCCGTCAGACGGGACAGATGAAAGAGCGTTTATGTATGCCGATTCCGCTGCCTGAGGGACAGAATCCTTGAACATCGGGTGAACTTTTTTCAGATGTGCATATGCTTCTTTTATGTCAGCCTCGGCATCTTCCTTTGATATGATGTCCTTTGCGTTCATGGTAAATCCGCTTGAACGGAGCGAAACAGAATTTGCATACGGATTGCAGAAATATCCGAAAACGATTGCGATCGACAGCAAAGCAGCTGTGACCGATAATCTGATGACGGATAGCTTTTTCTTTTCAGAGGTAACAGCAGCCCCTGCAAGACTGACAGCTGATAAAACCGCCACTGCGATCATTAACTGCACGGGCACATAAAAAAGCAGAGTGGCTGCGGCTGTAAGAAACATTGATACTGCCGCAAACACAGCACCGCATATTGTAAGGATTTTTGTAAGCTTTTTCATATACAGCTCCTCCGAGATGTTGAAATGGTTTGCATAAATATTATACTTTATATCATTTATTCAGTCAATATTTGCAAAGAAGTTTTAATTCGTTTAATGAATTTTTAATGGAGAGGGGGCTGATGCCGAGAATGAAATAAGTTTTTAATACGACCGTTATGATATAAAACAGAAAGAATTGAAAAACAGCCTTAAAAATGATATAATATTAAAAACTGCCAAACAAAGCAGCATAAAAATATGTTTTGACGGAGCCGAAAAAATTATATCTGAAAAAGGTGATAAAATGAACCGTTTACTAAAAATATCAGCCGTGATTCTTTCTGCGGCATTGTTTTTTTGCGGCTGCGGTGCGGAAAAGACTGTCGGGGCAAAGGATTATGGAGTGTTTCTGAGCATCGAATCGGCGGAAATTGAAAAAGCTGTCGGATATAACACTGTGGTAATTGATGCACAATATTTTTCTGCAGAGGATATAGCCTTTCTGCAGGAGCAGGGCAGCGAGGTATACTCTTATCTGAATATAGGTTCTCTTGAAAACTTTCGGGATTACTGCGAAGATTATTCCGAATATACGCTGGGCAAATATGAAAATTGGGACGAGGAAGAATGGATAAATACAGCTTCTCCCGAATGGCAGGAGTTCCTTGTATCTTTGGCAGAAGAACTGCTCGGAAAGGGGATAGACGGTTTTTTCGTCGATAACTGCGATGTTTACTATATCTACCCCGAAGATGAGATATTTGACGGTCTGACAATTATTCTGAAACAGCTTATGTCATACGGCAAGCCTGTCATTATCAACGGCGGAGATACATATGTAACGGCATACCGTGAAAAATACGGCTCGGCAAAGGATATTATGACAGGCGTAAATCAGGAATCTGTTTTCACCGCCATAGACTTTGAAAATGGCAGCTTTTCGGCACAGACAAAGGAGGAACGAAAGTATTTTTCGGACTATATCGAAGCCTGCGAAAATGACGGGGCAGATGTATTTCTGATCGAATATACAACGGACAAAAAGCTTGTGGAGCAGATAGAAGAATACTGCTTTAAAAAAGGATACCGCTTCTATATTTCCGATTCTTTGGAACTGGATTGAAAGACGGAGGAAGATATTATACTAGGGTGTGTTGACACTACCGCTCAACGCCCGTCTTGCAGCATATTTTCCGTCTTTCTGCGTTAATTTTCCTTGCAATACGCAAGTATTACTGCGGAAAATTGCCTTGAAATACGAAAAATCTGCTTGCAATCCGAACATTTCGGATAGTGTCAACACACCCTAATCTTTAACCAACCTACAGACAAAGGTGGCAGATAGAACGGTCAAAGATTGGTATTAAATGCCGATAAATTAATTCACTATAAAAGGCGTTCCATCAGTACCTGTTCTGCATCTGTTTTCTGTAATCGGAAGGCGAAATGCCGGTAAAAGCGTGGAATTTTTTGCTGAAATAAAGTGCGTCCGGAAAGCCTAACCGTTCTGCAATTTCGCTGACGGGCAAAAGGGTTGAACGAAGGAGATTGCAGGCTTTTTTCATTCTTGCGCTGTTGTGATAATCTCCCATTGACATGTTTTTTTCATTCCTGAACCTTGCCGAAAGGCGGCTGTAGCTCAGAAAGAATTCCTTCTCAACAAGCTCCCTTGTAAAGGGCTTGTCTGTCTGCGAATCAAGATAGCCGCATATTCTGTCGCAAAGGCTTTTGGGCTGCATTTCCTCCCCGAAGCCTATCATAAGCAGAAGCTCGTACAGCATGATGTTCCGGCGAAAATTTTTTGAGGGGTCCGATCCGTGAAAATAACTGCAAAGTTCAATTATTTTTTCTTTGAGGATACTGTCCCCAAGTCCGCTTGTTTTTTTCGGCAGAACAACAGCTTCCGTCCCCTCCGATAGGTTGTTCTCAAGGTAAAAATGTGCGTAAAACCACCGTGTGCCACGGAGGGTCTTTCTTTTTCCGAAATGGCGGATACCGCTTCGCAGAAACAGCAGTTCTCCCGGGGCTATCTCATAGTCCCGACCGTTTTCGGTAACATACATAACCCCTTCGTCAACGTATATCATTACATTGAAATCTGCCACCCTGTCCATATGGTAAAAATCCTCCGAGGCGGTAAGTATATCGCAGTCGGAAAGGATAGGCAGGGTGACTGTATCGAGAATTATTCTTTCAGTATTATTTTCCATATATATGATTCAAATCTCCATTTTATTCGGTGTTATAAAATATTATAATACATATAACAAGCGATGTCAATCAAAAAAATATTCGGGAGGTTTTTATGAAAATTCAAAAGCAGATTTCCGCCGCTGCATATAAAGCGTCGGGGTTTATTGGAAAATATCAGAAGCTTGTCCGTGAAGAGGTCATACCCTATCAGCACAGCGTTTTGTGGGATAAGGCTCCCGATACGGAGAAAAGCCATGTTGCCGCCAATTTTATAAATGCGGGAAAGGCGCTTCGTGGCGAAGATACGGGGGACGGTTTTTACGGAATGGTTTTTCAGGACAGCGATGCGGCAAAATGGATAGAAGCGGCAGCATATTCATTGGCGGTATATCCCGATAAAGCTCTCGAACAGCAGGCGGACGAGCTTATTGACCTTATCTCCGCAGCACAGGATACCGACGGATATCTCAATACATATTTCACCGTAAAGGATACCGATAAGCGCTGGACAAATCTCCTTGAAGGGCATGAGCTGTATTGTTCGGGTCATATGATAGAAGCTGCCTGTGCATATTATGAGGCAACGGGAAAGAGAAAGCTTCTCGATGCTGCCGTAAAGAATGCGGAATGTATTTACGACAGATTTGTTGCGCAAAACGTTAAGGGCTGGCCGGGTCACCCCGAGATAGAGCTTGCTCTTTTAAAGCTGTACCGGCTTACGGGAAATGAGCATTTTCTTACCCTGTCAAAAAAATTTATTGACGAGCGTGGAACAGACCCGAATTTTTATGAGAATGAAGCAAAGCAAAGGGACTGGACTGTGTGGAACAGCAATCCGTCGGACAACGATTACCGACAGAGCGGAAAGCCTGTGAGAGAGCAGTCTGCCGCTACGGGTCATGCCGTTCGTGCGGTATATCTTTATACGGGAATGGCTGACCTTGCTTCCGAAACGGAGGACAAAGAGCTTTTTGAAGCCTGCCGCCGCTTATGGAACAATATAGTTGAGCGGAAAATGTATATTACGGGAGGTATCGGCTCAACCGTTATGGGGGAGGCATTTACCGTTGATTACGATCTGCCGCCCGATACAGCTTATTCGGAAACCTGCGCTGCCATCGGACTTATTTTCTTTGCGGGCAGAATGCTTGAAAATGAAATAAGGGGCGAATACGGAGATATTATGGAGCTTGCATTCTACAATACTGTCCTTGCAGGAATGCAACTTGACGGAAAGCGGTTCTTCTATGTTAATCCCCTTGAGATAGATCCGGGGATATCGGGAAAAGCCTGCACTCATGCTCATGATCTTCCCGTTCGTCCGAAATGGTACGCATGCGCATGCTGTCCTCCGAATGTGGCAAGGCTTATCGGCTCAATAGGGATGTATGCATACGGCGAAAGGGATAATACCGCTTACTGCAATATGTTTGCGGCAGGCAGCGTCAGCTTTTCAAACGGTATGGAGCTTGAATGTATTACCGATTACCCCTACGATATGAGGGTTAAATACACTGTAAAGGGAACGGGCAGGCTTGCTGTCCGCATTCCGAAATGGAGCGCAGAATATACTGCAAAGGTTAACGGAGAGATATTCTCGCAAGCGTCCGTGAACGGCTATGTTTATATTGATATCACAGGTGCAGCGGAGATTGAATTTGTTTTTGACGGTACTCCGAGATTTGTAAGAGCGTCCTGCAAAATTCCGAGGCTTGCGGGAATGACAGCCCTTATGCGTGGACCTTTGGTGTATTGTTTTGAGGGAGCGGATAACGGCAGCGTCAGAGAACTGAGGCTCGACAGAAGCACCGTCCCGACGGTATGCGGCTTTGAACCCGATTTTCTCGGCGGAACGGTAAAGCTGAGAGTTCAAGCACAGCGTATCAAAGACTGCGAAGATACTTACAGCTCCGACATCGAGGAATCAACGCCCTGCGAAGCAACGGCAATTCCGTATTACACATGGGGAAACCGCACCGAGAATGAAATGAGGGTATGGATGAA
>JBJERW010000094.1:0-6250 GCA_051882475.1 Huintestinicola sp.
GAAAGCATATCTATGATATCCTCCTGAGATCTTCTGTCCGAAAGCTTGTCAATGGTGTAAAACTCGTCATAATATGCGGAAATTATCTCCCTGATCATAAGCTTGGAGTATTCGCCGTGTTCGATAAAGCCCGAAAAAGCGATATCGGGATCGTCCGCAGGATAGAAGCCAATAAATGCCGAGCCTGTGTCCGAAGACGAAGTCATCTGGGGAGTTCCCGTTTTTATTGCAGCCTTTCGGTCAAAATCGGTGAGCAGGTAGCTGTCGGTATAGTAATCCTTTATCGACGGATAGGTATACGCCTCAAACTCAGCCGCCTGAGTCATGCCCTTTATGACCGAATCAAAGGTATATCCCGTTTTGTCCTCGATGACCGCCGCCTTGACGGGCTCTGTTTTTGACACAAGCTCCTCAAGGTTGTAGGTGTAAACGCTGTCCACCATGTAGGTCTGATATCTTGTACCCTTGTTTCCGATAGTCATTGCCTGTGCCGCCATCTGGAGAGGGGTGATGTATGTGTCCGACTGACCTATAGCCGCCTGGATAACGTTTCCTGCCTGCCATTCAAGCTGACGTGCCTCAAAGGTTTCGGGAGTAGCGATATATCCTTTTTTCACTCCCCTGCCTATCTCCAGACCCATTTCCTCTCCAAGTCCGTAAAGGGAAGCATACTGTGCGATAAGGTCGATGCCCATTATCCTTCCCACGTCGTAAAAGAAAATATTGCAGGATTCTTTAAGAGCCGTAACAACATTTATCCTGCCGTGAGAACCCGTACATTTTGGCGACCAGCCCTCCCAATAGGTATACGCTCCCATGCAGTTGACAACAGTATCGGGAGAAATTATATCTTCGTTGAGAGCGGCAGTGGCGGTAACCGTCTTAAAGGTAGAGCCGGGGCGGTAAAGTCCGCTTGTGGCACGGTTTGTCAGCGGAGAATTCTCGCCGTTTGCGACAGATGAATAATCGCTCAGATAATCGTTCAGGTCATATGTGGGAGCGGTGGCTGCCGCAAGAAGAGCGCCTGTTTTAGCATTGAGCACAACTATCGCTCCTGCGTTTGCCTCGGTGCCCTTGGCTTTGGAAGATGTCTGATTTTGCAGCCAGTAGATATGGTTTTCAAGAATAGTCTGTATTTTTCGCTGATAATCGCTGTCGATAGTAAGCTTTATGCTGTTTCCCGGAACTGCGGATTCGGTCACGGTGTCGGAAATGACCGTTCCGTTGAGAATCTCTATGGTCCTTGTTCCCTTTTTGCCCTTTAAAGTGTCCTCCATAGCCTTTTCGATGCCGCTTTTTCCGAGGGAATCGTTCAGCGCATAACCGCTGTCCTTAAGTTCTGCATATTCCTCGGCGGAAATTGCTCCCACCGTTCCGATAAGGTGAGGAACAACATCACCCACATCGTTTACACGCACCGCCTCCTCGGTAATATCCACTCCGTCAAGCTCATAGGACAGCTCCTTCAGCTTTACAACGGTATCCATGGGGATATCCTCCGCAAAGGTATATCTGTTGGACACGGAAAAATCCCTGACGTACATAGTATATCTTACGCCTGCAATTATCCTTATCTGACGCTCCGTAAAGCTTCTGTCTATCTCATACAGGTCAGCCATGGCGTTGACGCATTCCTCTGCGGTTGCATATACCTGAACGCCGATATTTTTCCTCAGCCTTGCAATATCGCTGTCACGGTCATTTTCAAAGGAAAAAGGTCCGTTATCGCTTATTGGAAGAACGTCGTTCCACTCCACCCCGTCCTTTTCAAGCAGCTCGGCGACTTCAAGGATTATCCTGTTTATCTCGGCGTTCTCCGTCGGAAAAAACGCCTTTTCCACCACGACATTAAAGCCCGACTTGTTGCTTACAAGGGAGTTTCCGCTGTAATCGAATATCTCGCCTCTCGGAACGTTTATGACCTGCTCCGCCGTGCGGCTGCTCCGTGATTTTTCAAAGTAGCTGCCGCCGTCCACTATCTGCAGCTTCATCAGCTTCAATGAGGCTGCGCACATGAACACCAAGGTTATAGCCATAAGCAGAATAAAACGCAGCTTATCCTTTATTTCATTCAAGGGGCAACCTCCTTAATTACAGACCCTTGCAGGTTTTGTTGTAAGCTATCAGGGAAATGATAACGCATATTATCTGTGCCGTATTTACCGAAAGTGTGAACCCGAAGGCAAGCTTGAAAACAATAAGGTCAAGGACCATGGGCGAGCCTGTGTCAAGTCCCACGCTCATTGTATATGCAAGCCAGCCGAGATATGGCACATCGGCGCAGACTCTTGCAAGAACAGTCCCAAGGACTATCCCCGCAAGGAGAAAAAACAGAAAAGCAACCGTTTTTTTGAAATTACCGCTCATTATATCTATTCTCCAATACTTATAATTGTATAAGAACCTATCTTCACAAGCATATGTGCACGTCTTTTCGGCAAATTTTACCGCATCCTGCGTTAAAATTGCTTGCCATACGAAAGTATGCCTGCGCATTTTTGCCTTGTCTGCGGCAAAATTATGCTCGAAAATCCGCACACATTTCTTATGAAGACAGGTTCTTATTTCTCCCCAACTCCACGGTAATAAAGTCCCCGTGTAAGCTTCCTGTCAAGGGACGGCTTTCTGCCGCCGAGGAATGCCTCCGCAATATCGTTAACTTCCGCCTTATCGGCAGCACCCGTATCAATAACGATAAAATCAAGCTTGCCGAAATCGCCGAGTGAATCGGAAACGCAAAGGGTATCGCAGTTGAGTATTTCCGTATATCCGAATCCCCTGCTGCATTTGACGGCAAATTCACGTCCCGTCCTGTCGGTAAGCCGTCCGCTGCATTTTCCGCAGCTCCCCGAAGCCGCCTTTACGGGGCAGTTTCTTGTAAGCATAAGGGGCATATTTCCGTAGGCGTAGATGCCCTTAGGCACAGGCGAAGCTGTCTTTGAAATCTGAGAAGCCTTCATTTCGGGGGACAAAACAATATCCTCCGCTCCCAGCTCGCTCAGACAGTCTGCGGCGGCGGAATTTGTAATATTAAGCCCCGTTCCGCCGTGGCAGTGCATACCTGATCTGCCGCCGATCCTAAGATGAGCGTAATTTGTGCAGTAAATATGCTTAAATCCGAGGGAGCAGAGCCGCTCCGTCCTGCGGATAATATCCTCCTCATCGTTCATGAACCTCGGCATTTTTACGAACACCTTATCCAAAGGCAGCCGTGCATATTCCTTTTCGCATATCTCCATGGGGAGAATATATCCGCCGAACAAGGGACTTTCCATATCCGCAAAAACTGCCTCCGCCCTGTCGGTCATAAGCCGAAGCTCGGGCAGCTTTGGCGAAACACTCTTTTTTCCTGCATAGTTATGTGCTTTCACGGGCAGGATATGATATTTCGGAGTATTTTTCTGAGTTATCATTCTGTCTGCAAGAGCAGTGCATTCTCTTCTGAGCTGATTGAGCTTTGAAGCAGGCATTATCACCCCTTCGTCAATATTACATGAAAGACTGCCGAGGGTATAGACCGTATCCCCAAGCTTTGAAAGCTGTTTTTCAACGTCCTCATATCCCGTGGGACGGTTTCTTGCTTCTTCGGGGGAATCTCCGCAGACATATCCCGATACGCCGCCGCAGGAAAATTCCAACCGTGCAGGCTCTCCTCGCTTTATAATACATCGAAGGTCAATGCTGTACCGTTTTTTCTCCCTGCGGAAAAGCTCCCCAAGCTCAGGCAGAACATCTTCCGCCGCCGTAACATCGTCCTTGCGGCGTATCCCGAACATATCCGAACCAAGCTTTCCCGTCAGATATCCGTCGGTAAAGCCGCTTCGGGAGAAAACCGCTCTCAGCCGCTCGTTTTCCCTGTCAAGAGTATTTTTGTCCGCCCCGTCAGCCGCCGCTTTAAGTGCGGTAACGGCTGCAGCGGTATATTCCGCCCTTTTCATTCTGCCCTCTATCTTAAAGGACGCCGCACCTGCCTTTGAAAGCTCATCTATGCTGTAAAGGTAGGACATATCCTTAAGTGACAGGGCATGAGCAGATTCGTCCGCCCTTCCGAAGGCGGAAAAAGGCAGTCTGCACGCCTGTGCGCACTGCCCCCTGTTGGCGCTTCTCGAACCTATCATTGCGCTCATATAGCACTGTCCCGAAACGCACATACAAAGCGCTCCGTGGGCAAAGACCTCTGTTTCCACACCTGCCGAGCATACCTTTTCTATCTGACCCATATCCAGCTCCCTTGCGGGAACTATCCTGCAAAGTCCTGCGCTTCGTGCGAACAATGCACCCTCATAGGTATGGAGGGTCATCTGAGTCGATGCATGGAGGGGCATATCGGGAACCGCTTCCCTTGCCATTTTTATGCCCCCAAGATCCTGTATGATAAGTCCGTCGATACCTATCTCGGCGCTGTATCTGACGTCACGCAGGAATTCTTCCGCTTCACTGTCGAAAATCACAGTGTTCATGGCACGGTATATTTTCACTCCGCAAAGGTGACAGTAATCGGCGGCGGCTTTCAGCTCCTCATCGCTGAAATTGACTGCATTTGCTCTTGCGGAAAAATTCTTTCCGCCCACGTAAACTGCGTCTGCGCCGCACCGCACCGCCGCATAAATGCTTTCCATGCTGCCTGCGGGAGCGAGAATTTCTTTTTTTATCTGCATATCCTTTCCCAAACGGAAATTATACTCCTTTCACAATTCCACGAATGTACGGCTGTAGATATTGCTCCCCTATTATCTCTTCTTTTTTCTCCCTCTGCCGCCCTTAGGCTTCTGTGGAGCATTATCGGGTGCGGCTTCGGCGGTTTTATCTTCCGCAGGCTGTTCCGGCTTTTCCGCAGGCTCGGAAACAGCCTGCTCTTCGGCAGACGGCTGCGCCTCGGATGCCGACAGGGGGTCGGATGCCGACAGGGAGTCGGCTTCGGGAATGCTGTCAAGCAGAGATATCTGTCCCGGCAGCTGATAATTTTCTATATCTTCCCCCGTCCTGTCATATACATATGGAGCAGAGCCATCTTCCTCAGCGCTTCTCTCTCCTGCTGAGTCTTTTGAAGGTCCTGCTGCTGCCGACGCATTACTGACATTTTCATGCTTAGGCTTACCCTTTTTATCCGCCGCCGAAGCAAGCACCGTCACCGCAGGGGTCACAGTATTTTCCAGCACAAGCTGATCTCCGGGAAAAGCGGTCTTCTTTTTCAGCTCTTCAAGCTCCTTTTTAAGAGCGGCGTTTTCATCTTCGAGAGCCTTGACCTTCTTTGCAAGCTCTTCTTTTTCGGAACGAGCTGCTCCCGCATCGTCAACATAGCCTTTTATCTGCGTGCGGATATTATCAATGCTGTCGTTTGCCTTCTGAGCCTCGTCAAGGGCAATAAGCGCCGTAAGGATAGCAGCATTCTGCTGAGTAAAGGTAGAGCTTACCTTCATAAGCTTGTCGATCTCCGCTTCGACTCTTCTGCCGAGCCGTGCGATATATTCTTCCGTTTCATCTGTCTGAAGGACAAAGTCCTTGCCGCAGACGGTAGTTCTGACTTTATTCATTATTTAAACCATCCTTTTGGCACACTATGCCTTTTAATATGTCCGTTTGCAGATATTACCGCTCACCATAGCCGCAGTATATCCATGTTTTCGGCGAATGCAAACATTTATATTTTATTATACAACATATTTAATATTATTTCAAGCGGTTTTATACTAATCCCCGATAAAAGTGTAAACAAAAAAGCATTGACCGAATGATCAGTCAATGCTTTTTGTGTCAATTTGTATTACTGTTAGCTTATGAAACTGTAACCGTTACAACGTTTGAAGCGCTGCCCATTGTTGTGCCCACATATGCAAATATTCTGTACTTGTATGTTGTTCCGCTTGTTACGGTTGTGTCGGTGTAGCTTCTGCTCGTTGTATTTGCAACTGTTGCCCATACACCCGAAACTGCATCATATCTCTGTATCCTGTACTTTGTTGCTCCCGTTACACTTGTCCAGCTGAGAGCGACCTGACCGTTTCCGGCTGTGCCGCTGAGAGTTGCTGTGCCTACAGTTCCTACAGGCGTTGCTGTAACAATATTTGATGATCCGCCTATTGTTGTGCCCACATATGCATATACTCTGTACTTGTATGATGTTCCGTTTGTTACGCTTGTGTCATTATAGCTTGTAGCTGTTGTATTTGCTATAGTTGCCCATACACCCGAGGATGCGTCATATCTCTGGAGTCTGTACTTTGTTGCGCCCGTTACGCTTGTCCAGCTG
>JBJERW010000095.1:0-6048 GCA_051882475.1 Huintestinicola sp.
GTGGAACGTTTTTGACGTAGTAACACCTGTGCACTGTAGTTTTTCGACAGACTGACGGGAGGAAGAAATGTCTTCCGTCCGTTTTTTATATTCGGCATAATAACAAACAGAGCAAACAGCAAAAGGGGATTGTTTGTACAAATTTCCGCCTGTTTATTTTGCCTTAATATTACAAATTGGGATCGTCGTCATATTGCATATATTTCTTTAAGATAATAAATATCTGTACTGTTAGATTTGTACATAGCTTCTATAATATGCCATAATATTCTACAATTTGATTTTTACCGTTCCAATAGGTAAAATAAGTATATCAAAGCCGAAAATCGGCAAATAATTATTCTGCTCAGGGGGAAATATCCATGTCATCAACAGTAAAAAACAAAAAGCTATACAGTATAATAATCGTAGGTCTTATGGCTGCGCTTGTATACCTCGGAAACTATCTGCAGATAAAGATCCCGAACGGCGTTCTGGTAACGAGGATACATCTCGGCAACTCCATGTGCCTGCTTGCAGGTCTGCTTTTCGGCAGACTCAAGGGCGGTCTTGCTTCGGGTATCGGAGCTGCTCTTTACGACCTTTTTGACCCCGTATATATTGTTTCTGCGCCCTACACGTTCTTTTCAAAGTTTGCAATGGGCTTTACGGCAGGTCATATGAGAAAGCACGGAAAGAGCGAAAAGTCCTCTGTAATTGCGGCGGCTGTATGCGGTCAGCTGGTATATATCGTGCTTTATCTCGTTAAATCCTTTGCGACCATAATCATTCTCGGCGGAACAGCTGAGGCTGCATGGGCAGCTGTGGGCACAAATGCGATAACATCTACCATTAACGGCGTGCTTGCTGTAGTAATTTCCGTTCCCCTTTATTTTGCCCTTTCAAAGGCTCTCGCCCACACAGGCGTTGCGGAATTCATCACCGAGAAGGAAGATAAGAAGGGCTGGCTCAACCCTCTCACCGCTTTCCTCACCGTTTTTGCAATCGTTGTAACAGCTGTTTATTCCATTAATCTTGCCGCAACCAACAAAATAAAGAAGGCTGAGGCTGAGAAGGAAGCTGCATATCAGCAGCAGATAGACGATCTGCAGTATCAGATAGAATATCTCACAGGTCAGCTGGGTATTGAGATACCCGAGCAGCCTGCCGAAGAGGAAGCTGCCGAATAACCGATCATAAGAATTATTGAGGGAACAGAATATTCCGACTAAGTTCGGAATATCCTGTTCCTCCTTTTTTGTGCTTCATATCTGTAAGCGGCGCTGCCCTTTCCGAATATTCGTAACTTTTTAAATAATTCGGTTGTATTTTTCAGAAATATATAGTATAATTATGCTGTAAAAATTTGCCGAAATAACGGCTGTGGAACGGGAAAGACGGTGACGGAATAATATGAAAAATATGATGAATATAGCAGTGTGCGATAACGATGAGATATTCCTCAGAAATGTTATCGCAGAAACCCTTGCGGAGGCGGTCAACGCCGAAAACGCAAATGCGGTCATACATAAATATACCGACGGGAGCAAGCTCCTTTCCGACGCACGTATGCATAAGACCTTTGATATCGTTGTGCTGGATATAGATATGCCGGGACTGAACGGAAAACAGCTTGCCGAAAAGCTCAGGGCAATAAGCTCCGCTTTCTTTCTTGTTTTTGTGACCTCCTTCAAGGAAGAGGTGTACAATACCATTCCCTACCGTATAAACGCTTTTATCTCGAAGGATTCCGACGAAAAGGTGTTTGTCAGCGAATTCAGAAGAGTTATCCGTGAATACGCTGTCCTCAAGCCCAATTATGTTGTTTTTGAAATATATGCCCGTGACGGCTTGAAGACCCTGTACAAGCTGCCGAGGAACGATATTTTTTACATCTGCTGCAAAAACAAATCCGTCTATCTGCACACCGACAGCGAGGAGATACTCCTTGCCGAAAAGAAATTTGAGGACGTTGTAAAAAAGCTGGACTCGTCCATGTTTCTGGAGATAAGCAGGGGATATGTGGTAAATATTTTCAGGATAAAACGGGCAAACGCAATTGATATAGTTCTTGACAACGACGTAAGACTTGCTGTCAGCCGCAGAAAGCATAAGGCAGTTCTTGACGCAATTTCAAAATATATCTCAAATCAGGTCAGCGGTGGATCCGATCTGGCGGAACAGGAATCGTAAATATGGAAATGATGCTTCTTAATTTCTCCCTTGCCCTTACCGAAATGATATCCATGTATATTCTCTATACCTCCCTCATGGGCAAGCGCTTTGACGGTATTAAGCATAAGGTCGTTTTGGCGGCGGTGGCTGTTGTTAATGCTTTTGCGGTCACCTGCTGCGAAGGTCTGCCCCTTTCCCTTAAAGCGGCGGTATGTATCGGAACAATGCTTGTGGGCAGCACCATATTGTCAAAGGAAAAGCTGTATATAAAATTTGCTTTTGTAACAACGGCTTTGTATATCCTTTATATCGTGGATATTATTATGGGAAATCTGTTTTCGCTGCTGTTTGATTCGGAATTTCTCGATGTGTTTTATTCAAGCTTTTCAAACAGGCTTGTGGTGTGCTATATCATTAAGGTGCTGGACATTCTGGTGTTCTTTTACCTCTACAGCGAGTTCAAGAAGATAAATCTGCATATGCGTAGGCGTGAGTGGCTGCTGTACGATATTATCGCATCGGTCATGCTTATTATAACCGTTGTCTACATCTTTTTATATTCCTCCGCAAATTCGGACAGGAACACGACCATGCTGTTCTTTTTCCTATCTATGGGATTTTTTGTAATGAGCATGATAGTGATATATTTCCTTGCGGAAGTCTGCTCGGGATTTCAGGAGGAAAAGAAGCTGTATCTGCTTGAATCAAACATATCTGCCCTTGAAGAGCAGCTTGTGATAAGGAATCAGACCGCCGAAAAGCTGAGAAAGATTCGTCATGATATAAAAAATCACCTGAGAAATGTCAGCGTGCTCCTTGAAAATGACTGTCGGGAGGAGGCTGCCGCTCTGATACGTCAGCTTGACGACGAGGCGGAGGAGATAGGCATTGAGCTAAGTCAGTCCACAGGTTCGGGGATCATCGACGCAGTTATCTCCTGCAAGGCAGCCGTCTGCGAAAACAAGGGCATACGCTTCACCTATCATCTTGAACCGCTGCCAAAGATAAATATTTCCGCAGCGGATATTTCATCGGTGCTGTCAAATCTCCTTGACAATGCTATTGAGGCGGCATACGGCTCGGACAAGAAAGCGGTGGACATAAAAATATTCATTTACAAGGATTATCTGTCCATAGTTACCGTAAATTCATACTGTCATATCGTTAACGGCGGCGACGGAAAGCTCGTCACAACAAAGACGGATAAGGAGCTTCACGGCTGGGGAATGAATATTATCAGCGATACTGCCGAAAAATACAACGGCAATTACACATGGAATGCGGAAAACGACAGCTTTAAGTCGGTAGTGCTGATGATGACATGTACAGATACTTGATATCAAATAATAACAGCAAATAAAACAATATGTTTTAAGCGGGAACACAGTCAAAATGCGTATTTTTGGCTGTGTTCCCGCTTTTTGTCAGTTCATGTCGAAATGTTATTGGGAATATTTTATGAAAAGCTATTGACAATCTGCTGTCGTTCGGTATAATTATAAGTGTACAATGAATATATCAAATAACAACTTATATTAATAGTATATACATATATGCAGATCATGAAAAAGAAATGCGGTGACGGGAATGTTTAAAGAAATTGCCGAAGAAATAACAAGAACAATGGTAACAAGCAATATTATAAACATAGAGGACAGGGAACTTTATACATACGGATTGGAGCTGCTTATCCCTAAAACTGTATTTTATATTATTGTTTTGGTTTTATCGCTGCTTACCGATACATTTTTTCCAAGTCTGCTTTTTATACTGTTTTATATGTCCGTAAGGAGCTTTTCGGGGGGGTATCACAGCAAAACGGCAGGCTTCTGCATAGTCGTTTCCACATTTATTTACCTGCTCATGGATTTTCTGATGAAGCTTGATTTTGAGCGGATGGAGCTTTATCTTTTGCTTGCGGCAGCTGTTTCTGTCGGAGTAATATTTGTGTTTTCTCCTGTGGAAAGCGAAGAAAAGCCCATAACCGCCGATGAAAGAAAAAGGTACAGGCTGTTTGCGGAGCTTATTTCCATGGTGCTGTTAATAATAACGGCAGGCGCATATTATTTCAGGCTTGAACCGTTGTTTTATCCTGCCGCATGGTCATTAACGGCTGATGCCGTTTTGATAATAATTGCAAAAGCCGTATCCGAAAAATACGGCAAATCAAAGGAGGAAATTTAAAATGAAAAAGGAACTTCTCAAGGTCGTTGCAAAGGCTGCCGAAAAGAGCGCAAAGGCTTCTGCCGTATCCACATGCTGCGGACTCAGCTATCAGCCTAAGGCTCCCAAGGATCTGAAAAAGTGCGTTAAGTAATTTTTTGGCGTACATGATCTGAATTTTAATGCATTTGCAGACTGCTCTTTCGGGGCGGTCTGCTTTGCTGTTTAATAAATTATATATGCCTTTGCTCCGTGATGTCTGAGAGTGACCTCAAATTCATCGTTAATATCCTGCTGTACTCCCGACCATAGCTCAACGGCAGAGGAGGCGCTGTATATCTCCATGTCGGAAAGCTGTATTGTTACAGTGCCGTCACTGGTGCCCGTGTTGAAAACAGCCGCATACTGTCCGCCCTCGGCACATACTGCTGTCCAGAGGATATATTCGTTTCCGTCTATATTGCGCCGCCATACCTGATGGGAATGGCGGGCGTTTTTGTTCATTCCGAGAATACGTTCGTTTGTGACAAGACTGAGGGTGAAATCATCGAAGCCTGTCATTTCTCCGCCTATCATAAGGGGAGAACGGAATATGCTCCAGAGGGTAAGCATAGTTATCTGTTCGTCCTGTGTAAATTCCGTTCTGAGGGATCTGTCCCAGTCCTGCTTGATAGGGCCAATGGGCAGCATATCCGCATCGGGCCAGTGTCCCGCTCCCGTATGGGTGCACCATTTTTCTGCCCGTTCAAACATGGCGTAAAGCAATTCCCATTTGTCCCAGAAGTCATCGGTTATACGCCACATATTTGATACCTGCTTGTACAGCTCAGCCTTTTCAAGCTGTGCAGGTCCGGGCGACAGGCTTAATATCATATCCCTGCCGCAGGAGCGGAGAGAGTCGCTGAGCATGATAAGCTCCGTTTCCTCATGAGGCAGCTCACGGCATATATCGTCGCATTTTATGAGATCCACACCCCATGAAGCGTACAGCTCGAAAAGGCTGTCATAGTATTCCCTTGCACCTTCCTTTGAAGGGTCAACGCCGTACATATCCGTATTCCATGCGCAGATGCTTGATGTTTTTGCTATCTGACGGGCGGTTTTATCCGTGCCTTTTATTGGGGTGTTTCTATGAACAGCCTGACGGGGTATACCTCGCATGATATGTATTCCGAATTTAAGTCCGAGAGAGTGTACATATTCGGCAAGAGGAGCAAATCCCTTTCCCCCTGCTGATGACGGGAACCTGTTTTCTGTGGGGATAAGACGGGAATATTCGTCCATGCAAAGATCGGTGAAGGGGTTATATTCATGTGTTACAGCCTTCGGTTCATACCATTGTATGTCCACAACGATATATTCCCAGCCGTATTGTTTCAGATGCTCTGCCATGTATTCAGCGTTCTGTCTTACGATATCCTCCGTTACGGCAGCACCGTAGCAGTCCCAGCTGTTCCAGCCCATAGGCGGTGTTTTGTGTGTTTTTTCGGTCATGATAGTCCTCCTTGAATCTGTTGAATGTATTATTTTGCATTGATTTTTATGTATAATACTAATCCTCGATTAAAAAGTGTACAAAAAATCAAGCAAAATTTTGCATATATGAATTTTGCGCAGATTTTTTGTCTACACTTTTATCGGGGATTAGTATAATATTTCTCCGTTTTTGTGACATGATATAATACTAATCTTTAACCAACCTATAGACAAATCTGTCAGCTATAACGAAGT
>JBJERW010000096.1:0-1549 GCA_051882475.1 Huintestinicola sp.
TCAGTTGTCTTGCGACAGCTTTATTATATTATCATATTATTTTTGCTTTGTCAAGACATTTTTTCAAGATTGTCAGTTTTGCATCTTTTTTCACCCATTTGGCTTCATTTCATAAGCAAATTGTACATTCAGCTGCCGATGATCTCATTTTGAATATACTCCGTCAGCTCCTCCGCCGCATGGCGCTGTGCTGCAACTGTTGGGTGATAATCCGCTCCGTATCCGTCCTCCGACGACATATAGCTGAATTTAAAGGTGTGTATCTTGTCATCGAAGTTATCTTCGCTGTACATTTTTGCCGCATATTCGATCTGCTCAAACAGCTCGCTGCCGACTATGCCCAAAGTGCAGATTATCTCGGCATCGGGATTGTTCCTTCTCACCTGCCCGATAAAGTCATAGTATGCTCCGCCGAACTCGTCCATAAGCTCGGTGTTGCTGCCTGTATAGCTCACATCATTCGTTCCAAGGTTAATTACAACGATGTCGCTGCCTCCTCCGAAGTCCCATTTTTCATATTCATCAAAGCCCCTGCGCATCTGGAAATTCATATCGGTGCAGTCGTAATTCTCGGGCATTAGCAGGTAATCCTCTTTATCCCCGACCTGTGATGTGTAGTCGGAAACAATGCCCACTCCGCTTATGCAGACCATGCTGCACTCCATATCAAGCGCCTTGGCAGTAAGGTATGCATAGGTTTCCATGCCGTTCTCCTGCGCCGTGTCGAAATTGTCATATTCCGTGCCCTCGTTGCCATAGCCGCAGGTAAGGGAATCGCCGATGAACTCGATAGTCTTTTCCTTTTTATATGCGGGAGCGATTTTTCTTGCATTGACTCTCAGGCATTTGACGCCCACCGTAGCAGACTGATTTTCGCTGAGCTTGATTATGGTCGCTTTGGCGTTGTAAAGCATATCCCCCTCATAAAGGACATAGGTATTTTCACCGCCGTCAAGCCGAAAACGCTTCACAAGCTCCCCGTCAATGAGCAGCGCCGCCCACCCCTGCTGGTTGTCCTCAAAAACATGACCGTTTGAAACCATATCCGCTTCTATCCTGTCGCCTGTGATAACAAAATCAATAGACGAACAAGTATAGCTAAGGTACTGCACCCCGTCATATTCGATATGTCTGCCTGAAAAGCTGACGGATTTTTCGTTGGGATAGAATTCTTTTTCGGCAGCGGTAAGCGAGCTAAAAAATACCCCTGCGATTTCGGGAGCATTCTGTTCGGCATAAAAGTCGATATCATGTCCGTAGGGCGAGGATGTAACGGTCACGCTTTCGGTTTCGGAAGAGCTTTCGGGAAGACTTTTCTCCGCAGCTTCCCCGTCCTTTGCGCAGCCGAAAAGCGCTGCCGCCGCAAGGATACATGCAAGATATTTTAACCGTGCAGTTATTTTTTCCATTTCCCCACCTCCCGATAACAATAATACATATTTATATTGTACTTCTTTTCGGCTTAGTCAATAAGCATACCGTCTCAACGTGATTATCGTTGTCCAAACAAATATCCATATCCTCCTCGATAATAGGAAGCCCGAATTTG
>JBJERW010000097.1:0-26806 GCA_051882475.1 Huintestinicola sp.
AGATATTTTTCACGCAGCTCGTTAAGGCCTGTCCATTCCATTATATAAAGACTCCATTTCTGAAGGCGGATAACCGCCAAAATTTCGCATATACAAATATTATAGCAAATACACGAAAAAAGTCAATGATATTTTCCGATTTTCTGCAACATATAGCATTTCCGAAGTCATTTCACCGCCGTATTCCGTCAAAAAAACAAAAAGTCCGCAGGCAGAGTATTGCCTGCGGACGAAAATATTAACTCATTAGCCTTACTTTGTGTACTTGTCGGTTCTGTATCTTCTTCTTGAGCAGAGCACAAGTGCGCCTGCAGAGAGGAATGCAGCTGCGGCTGCAGCAGAAACGGGAGCGGTATCCTGACCTGTTTTGGGGCTTGCGGAGCTGAAATCCGTAAGAGGAACATCCTCGTCCTCAAATGTAGTCAGGGAATCGGCGTCGAATGATCCGAGAGGTACATACGGATTTTCAAATTCAGTCAGTTCATTACTGTCAATATCGGTATCGGTATCGGTATCAGTGTCTGTGTCTGTATCGGTGTCCGTATCTGTATCGGTATCCGTATCAGTATCGGTGTCCGTATCAGTATCGGTGTCCGTGTCTGTATCAGTGTCTGTGTCAGTATCGGTATCCGTATCCGTATCTGTGTCTGTATCCGTGTCGGTATCGGTATCCGTGTCAGTGTCAGTATCGGTATCTGTGTCAGTATCGGTATCTGTATCGGTGTCCGTGTCTGTGTCCGTATCAGTATCCGTGTCAGTATCTGTGTCTGTATCGGTGTCAGTATCCGTATCTGTATCGGTATCCGTATCTGTGTCAGTATCCGTATCAGTATCGGTGTCCGTGTCAGTATCCGTATTTGTATCCGTATCGGTATCTGTGTCGGTATCGGTATCGGTATCGGTATCGGTGTCCGTGTCTGTGTCCGTATCAGTATCTGTGTCAGTATCGGTATCAGTGTCAGTGTCAGTATCTGTGTCTGTGTCGGTATCTGTATCCGTATCAGTATCTGTATCCGTATCGGTATCGGTATCCGTGTCCGTATCTGTATCCGTATCAGTATCGGTATCTGTGTCAGTATCGGTATCCGTGTCAGTGTCAGTATCGGTATCTGTGTCAGTATCCGTGTCCGTGTCAGTATCTGTGTCTGTATCGGTGTCCGTATCTGTATCTGTATCCGTATCTGTGTCAGTGTCAGTATCAGTATCGGTATCTGTGTCAGTGTCTGTATCCGTGTCAGTATCTGTATCCGTGTCCGTATCTGTATCCGTGTCCGTATCTGTATCTGTATCCGTATCTGTGTCAGTGTCAGTATCAGTATCCGTATCTGTGTCAGTATCGGTATCCGTATCTGTATCCGTATCCGTGTCGGTATCGGTATCCGTATCCGTATCTGTGTCAGTATCCGTATCAGTATCGGTGTCTGTATCCGTATCAGTATCGGTATCCGTGTCAGTATCGGTATCCGTGTCAGTGTCAGTATCTGTGTCTGTGTCTGTGTCAGTATCAGTATCGGTATCCGTATCTGTATCTGTATCCGTATCAGTATCAGTATCGGTATCCGTGTCAGTGTCCGTATCTGTGTCAGTATCTGTATCGGTGTCCGTGTCAGTATCTGTGTCGGTATCAGTATCGGTATCTGTATCGGTGTCAGTATCGGTATCCGTGTCTGTATCGGTATCCGTGTCTGTATCGGTATCCGTGTCAGTGTCGGTATCCGTGTCAGTGTCGGTATCCGTGTCCGTATCTGTATCTGTATCTGTATCCGTATCTGTGTCAGTGTCAGTATCAGTATCGGTATCTGTGTCAGTATCGGTATCCGTGTCTGTATCGGTATCCGTGTCAGTGTCGGTATCCGTGTCCGTATCTGTATCGGTATCCGTGTCAGTATCGGTATCCGTGTCAGTATCGGTATCCGTGTCAGTGTCAGTATCTGTGTCTGTATCCGTATCTGTATCCGTATCTGTATCTGTATCCGTATCCGTATCGGTATCCGTGTCGGTGTCCGTATCAGTATCGGTATCTGTGTCAGTATCGGTATCCGTGTCCGTGTCAGTATCAGTATCCGTGTCAGTATCGGTATCCGTGTCAGTGTCGGTATCCGTGTCAGTATCAGTATCTGTATCCGTGTCGGTATCTGTATCTGTATCGGTGTCTGTATCAGTATCCGTGTCGGTGTCCGAATCGGGATCGGCAATTACATCATTGATAATAGAATCATCAACGAGGAATGAACCGAACTCATTATGTCCGCTGTAGGACGCACAGATTATCTGTCCCTGGAAATGGCGGCAGTCGGTTTTGCTTCCGTTTGTTACCATTGCATTCGGCGCAAGCAGGCTTCCGTTTGCCTGGTAGATGCTTACATACTTGGCGTCGGGTATATTTATCAGTATATTCTTGTTGTTTGCAGACGTATTTTCAACGGGTTTGCCTGCATAGAATGACTGATAAGTATTTTCAAGACAAACTGAACCCGAACCTGTAATATTTACAAGAACCATAGAACCGTCGGGAACATCATACTTGATACAGAGATTTCCGCCCGAATTGCTTGTCAGCGCATTATACTCATCGACTGTCAGAGTGAAGACGTTGAGCTTTTCATCGGTACCTGTAAAGGTGATCTCCGAGCCGAAGTGCGGATTTACGCTTACCTCGCCGTTAGCGGGGATCTCCGCAAGGTCGTTTGAAACGCCCTGAAGATATTCAAACGCAGCGTCAAAATCAAGGTCAGTATCGCCTGCGAATGTATATCCTGCCTGGAACTTGCCGTATACATTTCCCTTAACGACTGTATATGAGCGTCTTTCCTCCAGGCTTACATCGCTCTTGACTTTTGAGCCGACGCTGTATTCATGAGAAGGAAGGTACACGTCGCCGCCTACCGCAAGACGTCCTTCGCAGTCGGCGCCGTCAACCATGAAATCTCCCTTGACAAATACGTTGTAATCGGCTGCGGGACCGAAGAGGGACGAATATTCCATATTATACAGGCAATTTATGCTGCTTGACGAATTCTCCTCCGATTCAAGGGTCTCATTGCTTGTTACATCATCGCCGCCCTCGTCGGAATCGTCCTCGCTGTCCTCGTCATATGTATCGGAATCGCCCTTTCCGCCATCATAATATCTACGGTCGGAAATTTCTGCTCTGCTGCTGTACTCAGCTTTGCTGTCGGAATCGTCAAATTCGTTGGTATATTCGTCATCTTCATCGGTATTGCCCTGAGCGCTTTCATCGGCAGCGCCGTCTTCTTCGCCTGAATTTTCCGAGCCTGTGCCCTGAGTCTGAATAAGCAGACCGTTTATTCCGTTTTCGATACAAGTTTCGGCAGATACGCCGCCTTGAGCATTGGCTGCAAAAACCGTAAGTGCAAACGCAAATGCGCTTACGGACTGCATAAGCTTTTTCTTTTTATCCGCAGGACTGTATTTCATAAAAACAACTTCCTTTCCAAAAGAAAATCAAGTGTTGATACATTTTTACACCAATCGGGTATACGTTGCGAGCATACATTTATTCATGCTATTATTATACCACTTTGATTCTTTTTTGTCTATAGATTTTACCAAAAAAATTGCTGAAATTATAGGTTTGTAGACTTATACAGCATAAAACGATTAAGCCTCGGCAATATTACACAAAACCGCACGTATACTTATTTTTCAAACGCTCTCGGCAGGCATACTCCCTTCGATACGCTTGTGTTTATCCACGCTCATAAAGGGATATTTTCTTTTCCGTCATTTCGGGATTGGAAGAATGAAGAACAGCGTTTTCCGCCGTAATTATTCCCTGCTTATAAAGGTCGAAAACCGCCGAATCCATTGTCACCATATCGGGGGAGGTCTGCATGACCGTTTCTATCTGGTGGGTCTTCTGCTCTCTTATCATGGTGCGTATGGCATTGTTCACCGTCATTATCTCAAAGGCAGGATAAAGCTCTCCGTTCACGTCGGGGATAAGCTGCTGGGAAACCACAGCTTTGAGCACCATGGAAAGCTGCATTCTTATCTGATGCTGCTGATTGGTGGGGAAAATGTCAATGATACGGTCAACGGTATTCACAGCGCCAAGAGTATGCAGGGTCGAAAGGACAAGCTGACCCGTTTCCGCTGCGGTCATGGCGATACCCATCGTTTCATAGTCACGCATTTCTCCGAGGAGCAGTATATCGGGGGACTGTCTGAGCGCCGCACGGAGAGCGCCCACATAATTTTCCGTATCTATATTTATCTCACGCTGGCTGACAATGCATTTTTTGTGCTTGTGGAGAAATTCGATAGGGTCCTCAATAGTAACGATATGACCGCACCTTGTGCTGTTTATCCTGTCGATAAGGCAGGTAAGGGTGGTGGATTTTCCGTTTCCCGAAGAGCCTGTGATAAGGACAAGTCCGTTTGAGGCGGAGGCAAGCTCCATTATCCTTTCGGGGATATGCAGCTCGGAGGGGTCGGGCAGCTCAAAAAGCACATATCTCATTACCGCCGCAAGAGAACCTCTCTGCTTGTAAATATTCACTCTGAATCTTCCCACGCCGGCAAAGGAAAAGGAAAAATCAAGCTCGTGCATGAATTCTTCCTCACGGGGGAACTTTTTCCCCGCAATTTCAAATATCTGCCTTACGATATTTTCGGTATCGCCTGCGTTAAGAGGAGAATCTCCCGTATGCATTACCTTTCCCCTGACCTTGTACCCTACGGAGGAGCCTGCAACGATAAAAATATCCGACGCTCCCTGTTTAACGGCGTCCAGCATGATCTCCTTTATATCGTACATTTCCATCAATCCTTTCACCAATTTGATCCGTCCCATACGTCAAGCGGTTTGTCCTCTTCCGTATCCTCCGAAATGCTTACGGTCTTTCTGCACAAAAGCTCGTATTCCCCTCTCGGAGAGGTCTGTTCGGCATCGACGGATATCTCCCAGTAAACTGCGGTTTTTCCGTCTATATCGGTAGTGCAGCTTATTATGTATTTTCCGCCGCTGTATGAATACTCCGCAAAATCAAGCTCGGAAAGATATCCCTCAAAGGTAAGGTCAAAGGCTCCCGAACGGGCGGCAAGAGCTATGCAGCCGTCCACATCGGACAGTCTTTCCTCGGAAAGGGAATACGCCTTGTAAAAGCTGCCGATATGCTCCGCAGAACGGTCGGAAATATCCCTGCTCCTGCCCGTATATGCAATTGACAGCGCTCCCACCGTTACAAGTATGACCGTTACAAATATCATCATCAGGGTAAGAAAACCCGTCATATTAAAGCTTCGCTTTTCTCTCATGAGCCGTCACCCGACCCTTCCACCGCAAAAACCGCCGAAAAGGGCTTGTAGCAAGCCGCCCGTGTTATGACAATGCTTTCACGTTCCGTTCCCGACAGCTGTATCTCAGCCGAAACCTCGGCATAATTCATGACCCCGTAGGCTATCCCCTCGGACGTGCAGGTCTGCTCGGTTTCGGTAAGGGTAATGAATATTTTCCCCACGGACTTTTCGGAAGGAACGCCTTCCCCGTCAAGGATAACAGTGCAGACGGTCATATTCTCGCTGATATCTCCCCCAAGCTGAGGATATACCGTATTCAGCGTTTCATAAAGATTTCCCTTGACTCCGTAGACCTCGCACAGCGACTGCACCGCCGCAATACTGTGCGCCGCAAGCTGTTCCCTCTCCGCTCTCTGAGAGGATACCGCAAACATTTTCAGCACCGCCGCACAGGACACGGAAAACACCAGGATCACCGCCGCAAGCTCAATTATAAAAGGGTCAAGCCTTATTTTTATCTTTTCTTTACCGAACATGGCTCTGTCCTTTCTGATAGGTCATTCGGACGTACAGGCGGCAAATGCCGTAAATACGCTGCCGTTTGATGCGGTAACGGTTATTTTAAGCAGGTCCTCCCCCTCAAAGGTGGCTGAGATATTTTCTGCGGAAAATATTTCGTCCCCCGATGAAAGGCTCACAAAGTCCTTATCCTCAGCCCTTACATAGCTTTCGCAAAGGCTTCCGTCCCTGAAAAAAATAACATCGGTATAGCCGCTGTCGGATATCTCTATCCTGTCGAGAGAGCCGTCCTCGGAAAGAACAACAGCTGCCTTTCCGCCGCAGCTTCGGATACGGTTTGCGATAAATTCCGCCGCAGCCATTCCGTTGCCTGCGCTGTCGTAGCTGTCGGAGATCGTCGCAAAGCAGTTTACCGCCGCACCGCTCAGCGCAAAAACACAGAACATGAACACTATCATGAGAGCCATGTTGCCGAGCCTTACGCTTCGGCTGTTTTCACGGCGTATCCTGCCGTAATTTTCTTTGAAAAGCACAGCGCAGACCTCCTTTCGGCATTTTTGGCATACCCTTATGTATCCATTCTGATAATATCCGCAAGCGCCCTGTTGCGGTAGCAGATATCCTCTCTCAGAGAAAATCCCTGCTTTTCCCAGAACATATTTCCGCTTTCGTTCCTTGCAAAAACAACGAGAGCCGCTTTTGCTATCCCCTCTTTTTCAAGGGCGGAAAGAGAGGCTTTGACAAGAGCCGTTCCCACTCCTCTGCGGCGGTGATCGGGGCTTACGGCGGTGTGGTAAATATATCCTCTCCGACCGTCATGACCTGCCATTATCACTCCGCATATTTTCCCGTCCTCCTCCGCAGCAAAGCAGGTGGAAGGGTTTCTGCAGAGAAAGCGCTTTATGCCCTCCCTCGAATCGTCGATGTTATTAAGTCCCATTCCCTTGCATGAGGTCCAGAGAGCATATACTCCGTCATAATCCTCTATGCTCATGACACGTATCATCATAAGGCATTACCACACATTTCTATGTATTATATAATTTTATTATACCGTTTCGCTGAAATTTCCGAGGAACTTGAAATAATCCGTATTGGAACGGAGATCGTCAAGAAAAGCAGCTACCTTTCTGTCCTCGTAGCGTCCGTCGAAATCAAGGAACATTATAGCTTCAAAGTCCGTTCCCGCAACGGATTTGTTGACGATCTTCTTCAGGTTAAGACCGTTTACCGCAAACTTTGTCAGCATTCTGTACAGACCGCCCGAAATATGGGGTACCGAGAATGAAACGGAAATGGTGTTTGCGTCTTCGGGGGCGGAGAAATCCTTTGAAAAGCAGATGAACCTTGTGTAGTTGGGATATGCGTCCGCAGCGTGCTCCTCGATTATCTCCAGACCGTTCATCTCGGCGCATTTCTTGGAGCATATGCAGGCAACGGTTTCATCGCTGCTGTTTTTCACCATTTCCGCCGCAAGAGCGGTATTGAGATATTCAACGGGGTCAAGACCCTTTGCTTTAAGGTATACCGAGCACTGGGCAAGGGCTTCCTTCTTGGAGTAGACCTTTCTTATATCCTCAAGCTTTGTGCCCTTTTTAGCGGCAAGACAGTGGGTTATCTCCACACGAATAATGTTGTTTATGTAAAAATCATGGGACGCCATGAGGTTATAGGTTTCCTCGATAGAGCCGACCGTTGAATTTTCAAGGGGAAGTATGCCGTAATCCGCACGTCCGCTCTCCACAAGTCCCACAACATCTCTGAAATTGTTCATGAATCGGATAGGCTTATCCTCTCCGAAAAGCTTTATGCAGGCAGCTTCGGAATATGCTCCCGACGTTCCCTGGCAGGCGATGACCTCTGCACTTTTCGGTTGGAAAACTCTCGGGCTTTCGTAGGTCTTGTTCTTTGTGAACTCCTCAGCCTGCAAGCATTTGCTGATATCCATAATTTCGGTAAAAAGCACTGCGGACGCCTGAGCGAGCCTTTCGGGGGAGTTCTTTTTGACCGAGTCGATTATATCCTTTTCACGGTTCCCCTGCATAACGGGGAGGTTGTTTTCTATCTTATATTCGGCAACCTTGCGGCAAAGCTCCATTCTTTCGATGAAAAGCTCCAGCATTTTAGCGTCAATGCCGTCAATATCCTTACGTATCTGATTAAGATCCATGATAAACTTTTTTCCTTTCGGGGTAGTGTATTTTTACGAAATATCCGCAAGCTCCAGATAGGACGCTCCGTTTTCGGCAATATAATCCTTTCGTCCCTGGAGGTCGTCGCCGAGGAGAAGGTCGAACATTCTGGAGGTTGCCTCCGCATCGGAGGGCGTTACCTTGATAAGCCGCCTTGTATCGGGGTTCATTGTGGTAAGGGACATCATTTCGGGGTCGTTCTCGCCAAGACCTTTGGAGCGGTCAAGCTTGTATTTTTCATCGCCTATCTTTGCAAGTATCTCCGTCTTTTCCTTTTCGTTGTATGCAAAATAGGTCATGTTCTTGGTGGTTATCTCAAAAAGGGGAGATTCGGCGATGTAAACATATCCCTTCTCGATAAGTGTGGGAGTCAGGCGGTAAAGCATGGTAAGGACAAGAGTGCGTATCTGAAAGCCGTCCACGTCGGCATCGGTACAGATTATGACCTTGTTCCAGCGGAAATTGTCAAGATTAAAGGAGGAAAGCTCCTTGTTCGCCTTGGTGGTGACCTCCACTCCGCAGCCCAGCACCTTTATAAGGTCGGTGATGATATCGTTCTTGAATATCTTAACGTAATCCGCCTTAAGGCAGTTGAGTATCTTTCCTCGGATAGGGATTATTGCCTGAAATTCCGCATTTCTCGCTGTCTTGCAGGAGCCGAGAGCCGAATCTCCCTCCACGATGTAGACCTCTCTTTTTGAAAGATCCTTTGAGCGGCAGTCAACGAACTTTTCAACCATGTTTGAAAGGTCAAGGCTTTTGGTAAGGTTGTTTTTCGTATTCTGCCTTATCTTTTCCGCAGATTCACGGCTGCGCTTGTTTATCATGACCTGCTCGGAAATTTTAAGCGCCTCGTCGGGATTTTCGATGAAGTATACCTCCAGCTGATGCTTGAGGAAATCAACCATGTTGTCGTAAATGCCCTTGTTGTTGATAGCCTTTTTCGTCTGATTTTCGTAGGAGGTCACGGTGGAGAAGGAGGAGGATATCAGCACAAGACATTCGGCAATGTCGGCGTCGGTTATCTTGCCCTCGTTTTTCAGATATTTTCCGTTGTTTTTCAGGTAGGTATCAATTGAGGAGCGGAACGCTGTTTTGACAGCCTTTTCGGTCGAACCGCCGTATTCCAGAAAGCTTGAATTGTGATAGTATTCCTGAAACTTCACCTTGTTTGAAAAGGTAAATGCGCAGGAAAGCTTCATCTTGTATTCAGGCTTGTCGTCACGGTCACGTCCCTTCCGCTCCGCAGACCAGTATTGAAGAGAAGTGAGAGCGTTATCCCCCACTATCTCTTTGAGATAATCGGAAATTCCGTTTTCATAATAATAGGAAGCCTCATCGAAGCGGCTGTCCTCATTCTGCCAGCGGAAAACAAAGGTGACCTTGGGGTTTACAACTGCCTGCTTTCTGAGAGTTTCCTCGAAAAATCCCTTGTCGATATTTATATCCGTGAAAACCTCGGTATCGGGCTTCCAGCGTGTGCGTGTGCCTGTTTTCTTGTCGGAGGAAGGCTCCTTGGAAAGTCCGCCGATATTCTCGCCCTTTTCAAAATGAAGGCTGTACTTGTATCCGTCCCTGAGAACCTCCACATCCATATATTCCGAAGCATACTGAGTAGCGCAGGCGCCCAGACCGTTAAGTCCCAGAGAGTAATCGTAATCGCCCTCCTCGCCGCCGTATTTGCCGCCTGCGTAAAGCTCGCAGTAGACAAGCTCCCAGTTATAGCGCTGTTCGGTGTTGTTGTAGTCAACGGGACAGCCTCGTCCGAAATCCTGTACCTCTACCGAACCGTCACGGTAATGGGTGACGATTATCTTATCGCCGTAGCCGCTTCTTGCTTCGTCGATAGAGTTTGAAACTATCTCAAATACGGAGTGTTTGCAGCCCTCGATATCATCGGAGCCGAAAATGACCGCAGGACGCTTTCTTACTCTGTCTGCGCCCTTGAGAGTAACTATGCTTTCATTTCCGTAGCTTTTCTTTTTTGCACTCATTTATTATCTTTTGTTCCTTTCCGAAAAATGAGGTTAATCAATTACAACAATGCTTGTTGCAAATTTTGCTTTTGTTATGCGGCTCTCCTTGCCGTCGGAGGAAAGCAGAAGTATCTGCCGTCCGTCGGATACAAGGATATCCTTTCCGCAGAGAGTATAATCGAGCACGCCCTTTTTGATGACCTCTTCGCTGCCGTCGGGACTTCTTTTCACAAGCACTCTCGACAGAGGCATGAAGCCCGAAAGATCGTCGTCCTTAAGCTCGGACTCTTTTGCAAGCTTCTCCGCCTTTATAACGTTGCCCTCGATGATGATATCCTTGGCGGAACGCTGCTTTGTCTTTGAAAATCCCGGCATTCCCGCAGGATTGCCGCCGTTTTTAAGGGATTCTCCGCCCCATATGGTGCAGAAGAAATTCAGCCAGCCGAAGATGCCCTTGATAAGCCTGAAGGGGAAAAACAGGATATCCGAAAACTTCAGTCCGCCTTCGGGCTTTTCGCCGCCGTAGGGCTGACGTATGTAATATATATTCCCCTCGGCGTCGTCCTTTATTTTTAGGAAATCAAATTTATCGTCGGAAAGCAGCTCCTTCATTTCGTTTGTGTCAAGGTCAAGATACGCTCCCGCTCTTGGGGACATTGCAGCAATATACCCAGATTCGTTTCTTGCATAGCCTGCTGTGGAAAAATATATCCCGTTGCCTGTTCGGCTCCAGCTTGGGAATTCCTCGATGGTATCCCCGTCGGTATATTCGCTGTAATGAGATGAGGGCGGCTCCATTACCGCAATATGCAGCTGATTCAGGGAAGTGCCCATGCTCACTGCCATTTTTCCGTTATAGCAGTCAAAGGTACCGAAAAAGGTATCGTTTCCCGAAAGGATAAGTCCCTCGTCCGACTCGCTCCTGTCAAGGCTGCGGTGGTAAAGGCTGCCCGATTCGTCAAGAGCAACGCCGTATATAAGGCGCTTTTCCTTTTCCGTCCCCTCGCCCATTGCTATATCCTCTGCGGCGATACCGCTTATTCTTGCGGCTATCTCTGCACCCTCATCGGGAATTGAGGCTGTCCCCATAAACTGTGCGCCCCTGCCCGTGTTTTTCCACTCGCTGCGGCGGCGTATGCTGTCAAGAGCCTCCTTGTATTTGGTTATGCGCCCTGCAGGCAGGCAGCATAGCTTTCCGTTTTTAAACTGCATTATTTTATTGTCCGATACAAATGCAATGTTCATACCCCAAAATGTCCTTTCAGATATATTTTATTCAGGCTGTTTGCAGTAAGAGAAAGCGGCAGCTGCCCATCCCCCCGACTCTCTCAGGCAAAGGCGCTTGAAGCCGTTTTGTTCCATTGCCTCCATGACCTCCGAGCAGCGCTCGGTGATGATGCCCGAAATGATTATTGTACCCATAGGCGCAAGGAATCGTCCGAAAATGCCGCTCATGGCAATGAGAACGTCGGCAACGATGTTTACCTCAAGGAGCTGATAGCCTGTGCCTATCTTTTCACGAAGCTCCTCGTCACCGATGATATTTCCGTGATAAACGGTGTATTTATCGGCAGGGATATGGTTCTTCTCCGCATTTTCCTTTGCGATATTCGTGGAGTTGAGGTCGATGTCCACTGCGCATGCACTGTCCGCTCCCAGAAGAACGGAAGCTATTGACAGTATTCCGCTGCCGCAGCCGATGTCAAGCACACGGTCGTTCTCCGAAAGGTACTCCTCGATAAGCTCCAGACAGAGCTGTGTAGTGTTATGCTTGCCCGTTCCGAAGGACGAAGCAGGGTCTATCTCCAGAATAGTCCTTTCCCCTTCGCTGCCATCGTAAGACTCCCACGAGGGCTTTATAACAAGCTTTTCGCCCACGGTAAGGGGCTTGAAATACTTTTTCCAGTTGTTTGCCCAGTCCTCCTCGCAGACGTTTGCAAGCTCTGCTTCAAGCCTGCCGAATTTATGCTCCGTGTCAAACTCCTTCAGCGCCGACATCTGAGCACGTATCTCCGCAAGCATATCCGCTCCCTGAGAATTTTCGGGAAGATATACCGTTACGCAGGTCTCGCAGTTTTTCAGGTCCATAAGATCGTCGTCTATATAATCCCAGTTGCCCGTTTTATCGTTAAGGAACTCCTCAAAATCCTTTGCGTCCTTTATAACAAAGCCCGTAACGCCTGCGGTAAGCAGTCTGCCGCAAACAGGGTCGATACCCTCGGTGGTAGTGTAAATATTGACTTCTGTCCAGTTCATGGAAACTCTACTTCCTTTCTCTTATACGTACTTAAACATAGATATACATTATACATTATATTACAACATAATGCCGATTTCAAGGCATTTGACGAAATTTTGGAGATTTTTTCAAAAAGAAAATACTGACAAAGGATAAATCACCGCCTTTGTGACAATATACAAATACAGACTGAACTGTTCGGAAAATCAACATATTAAAAAGATATACATATTCAATTCACAGTTTGCTGTGGAAACGCCTAAGCTGTTGTGGTATAATTGTTTGATGGACTATTGTGCCCTCATATGAACTTTACAAAAAATAACGGAATATTATCCGACAAAAATACTGCGGAAGGATTGATTACCCTTGATCAGCGGCATCATGTTAAAAAATGCGCTTATTTCGGCTTCTCTTACCCTCACCGAAATGAAAAGGGAGGTAGACGAGCTTAACGTATATCCCGTTCCCGACGGAGATACGGGAACAAATATGTCACTTACCCTCTCGAACGCCATGAACGAGCTTTCTTCGGTAAGCGACAATGCGGACGTTTCCGAAGTCGCCGCAAAGGCTGCCTTTGCAATGCTCAGGGGCGCAAGAGGCAATTCGGGCGTTATAACCTCTCTGCTGTTCAGAGGCTTTTCAAAGGGTCTTGCCGACAAGAAGGAAGCCTCCTGCGATGATATGGCAAAGGCTCTGGAAATAGGCGTTGAAGCCGCATACAAGTCCGTAATGAAGCCTGTTGAGGGAACTATCCTTACCGTTGCGAGAGTCGCTGCCGAAAAGGCAAAGGAGTCCTCATTCAACACAAACGACCCCGTTATCCTCTGGGCGGACGTTGTTGCCGCCGCAAAGGACGCTCTCGAAAAAACTCCCGAACAGCTGCCCATTCTTAAAAAGGCAGGGGTTGTGGACGCAGGCGGAAAGGGTCTTGTTATCATCTTTGAAGAAATGCTGAGAGCTTTCAGGGGCGAAGCAAGAACTGTCACCGCTCCCGCAGCTTCATCGGGTGACAGGCTTGCATTTACCGTCATCGACGACGACGATCAGGAGATCACCTTCGGCTACTGCACCGAATTTATAGTAAACGTTAAGGAAGGCGCAGCGGCTCCCTCGGAGCTTAGAGCTTTCCTTGAAAGCATAGGCGACTGCGTAGTCGTTGTGGACGACGAGGACATCATCAAGGTTCACGTTCACACCGACCACCCCGGCAAGGCGATAGAAAAGGGTCTTGAATTCGGAAGCCTGTGCAATATGAAGATAGACAATATGCGTTTGCAGAGGGAGAAAAAGGCTGCCGCAAAGAAAAAGGAGGAGGCAAGCAAGCCTGTTCCCGTTCCTGCACAAAAGCCCTTCGGCTTCGTTGCCGTTGCGGCAGGAGCAGGCGTCGAAAGCCTGTTTGCCGACCTTGGCGCAGACTGCGTTGTAAAGGGCGGTCAGACCATGAACCCCTCCGCCGACGATATCCTGAAAGCAGTTTACTCCGTTCCTGCGGAAACTGTCTTCGTCCTCCCCAACAACAAGAACATCATCATGGCGGCGGAGCAGGCTGTAAGGCTCTCCGAGCGCAATATATGCGTTATCCGAACAGCTTCCATTCCTCAGGGAATGTCGGCAATGCTGAACTTTGACCCCGATGCGGATTTCGATACGAACAGACTGAATATGTCCTCCGCAGCCGAAAAGGTGGCTTCGGGTCTTGTAACCTTTGCGGCAAGAGATTCAAGCTTCAGCGGTCACGAGATAAAGAGCGGCGATATCCTCGCTCTCGAAAACGGCAGGCTCTCCTTTACCGAGCGTGACGTTTCCAAGGCTGCCTACAAGCTCACAAAAATGCTCATGAAGAGCATTAAGGGCGGTCCGTCATATGTAAATGTTATCTACGGCGTTGACGTGACCGACGAGGACGCAGCAAAGCTCAGGGAAATAATGCAGGCAAAGCTGGGTCAGTACGCCGACATCAATTTCATCAGCGGCGGTCAGCCTGTATATTACTACATCATTTCCGTGGAATAAAGGAACAAACTCTGAAATGAAAAAAATAACCGTTATCACAGGTCACTACGGCAGCGGAAAAAGCTCCTTTGCGGCAAACTACGCAGTAAAATGCGCAGCCGAGGGCGAAAAGGTCACCGTTGTGGACATGGACACCGTTAATCCCTACTTCCGCACGGCGGACTTAGGCGGACTTTTTTCCGAGCATGACATCAAGCTCTCCGCTCCCATGTACGCAAACACGAACCTTGACATACCCGTTCTCAGCTTCGACCTGCAGGGACTTGCCGAGGAAGGCAGAAAGCTTGTCATAGATATGGGCGGCGACGACGCAGGAGCATATCCTCTGGGAAAATTCAAGGCATACCTTGAAAGCGTTTCCGAGGAAGTGGATATGCTTTACGTGGTAAACTTCTGCCGATATCTTACCACCGAGCCGGAAGAGGCTCTGGAGCTTATGCATGATATAGAGCGTGCCTGCGGTATATCGGCTACAGGCATTGTAAACAACTCAAACTTAGGCAGGGAAACAACTGCGGAGCTTATAAACAGCTGCCTTGAAAAGGCTGAAAGCACTGCCGCTGCGGCAGGACTTCCGCTGTTCTGCACCACCGTTTCCGAGGGCGTGGATATCTCCGCCGTAAAGGCAGAAAATATCCTGCCCATGAAGACCTATATCAAAAACATCTGGGAAGACTGAAAATAACCAACGAAAGCTCAGACAGCCGCCTTTTACAGCGACGGCTGTCTTAAAATCTGTCTGCTAAAGAAAATATCTTTGCGGACAGATCTATAAAAAAGGAGCAGTCCGCTCCGACGGAAAGGAATGAAGAGAATGGCAAAAATGACGGTTGATACCGAACGCTGCAAGGGCTGCGGTCTTTGCGTAACGGTCTGTCCCAAAAAGATAATCTCTATCCGCAAGGATATGAGAACCGCAAAGGGCTACTGTCCTGCCGAATGTACCGACGAAGCTCAGTGCACAGGCTGCGCAATGTGCTTTACCATGTGTCCCGACTGGGCGATCGTTGTTGAACGATAAAATATCATAAATAAAAAGGATGTGAATATATTGGCACAGTTTAAATCCGAAAGAAGCCTTATGAAAGGCAACGAAGCCCTTGCGGAGGCTGCTGTAAGAGCAGGCTGCAAATGCTATTTCGGCTACCCCATTACCCCTCAGACGGAAATTGCCGCTTATATGTCAAAGCGCATGGCTAAGGCAGGCGGAGTTTTTCTGCAGGCTGAAAGCGAGATCGCTGCCATAAACATGGTTTACGGCGCTGCGGCAAGCGGTGTGAGAGCTATGACATCTTCCTCATCTCCCGGAGTGGCTCTTAAATCCGAGGGTATTTCCTACATAGCGGGAAGCGACCTGCCCTGCGTTATCATAAACGTTCAGAGAGGCGGTCCGGGACTCGGCGGCATACAGCCTTCTCAGTCCGATTACTACATGGCTACAAAGGCAGGAGGCCACGGAGATTTCTTCATGCTGGTCTATGCTCCAAGCTCCGTTCAGGAAATGGCTGACTTTGTTGTAAAGGCATTTGACAACGCCGACAAGTGGAGAATGCCTGCAATGATACTTTCCGACGGACTTCTCGGTCAGATGATGGAACCCGTTACCTTCCCCGAGATAACCGACAGCGAGCCCGAGAAGCCATGGGCGGCAAACGGTCACAAAAACGAAAGAAACCATAATATCATAAACTCCCTCTACCTTGCTCCTCAGCAGCTGGAGGATTCAAATATCGCACGCTTCAAGAGATACGAAAAGATAAAGGAAGAGCTTCCCGAAGCGGAATGCTATCTTACCGAGGACGCAGATATCATCGTTACCGCATACGGCGCTGCGGCACGTATCGTAAAGAGCGCTGTCAACGCTGCAAGAGCCGAGGGCATCAAGGTCGGACTTATCCGCCCCATAACTCTCTGGCCCTTCCCCGAAAAGGTATACGCAAAAGAAGCCGAGCACGCAAAGGCTTTCCTTGACGTTGAAATGTCAATGGGTCAGATGGTTGACGACGTAAAGCTTGCAATAAACTGCTCACGCCCCGTAAAATTCTTCGGTCATACGGGCGGTATCATTCCTAAGCCTGCCGAAGTCCTGGAGCAGATAAAGATCATCGCAAAGGAGGAGCTTAAATAATGGCTGTATACAAAAAACCTCATGCTCTCACAGATCTGACGACCCATTTCTGCCCCGGCTGCACCCACGGTATCGTGCACAGACTTACCGCCGAGGTAATTGACGAAATGGGCATCGAGGGCAACACTATAGGAATTTGCCCCGTTGGCTGCGCAGTAGTTTCCTACGATTATTTTGCCTGCGACATGATAGAAGCCGCTCACGGAAGAGCGCCCGCAGTTGCAACAGGCGTTAAGCGCTCCCATCCCGACAGCTTTGTGTTCACATATCAGGGCGACGGCGACCTTGCTGCCATCGGAACCTGCGAAACAGTTCACTCCGCTACAAGAGGCGAAAACATAACCATCATTTTCATAAACAACACCATTTACGGCATGACGGGCGGTCAGATGGCTCCCACAACTCTTCCCGGACAGGTTACTCAGACAACTCCCTTCGGACGTGACCCCAAGGTCGCAGGCTATCCCGTAAGAGTATGCGAAATGCTCTCCACCCTCACGGGAACGGCATACGCAGAGCGAGTAGCCGTTGACAGTCCTGCACACATCATGGCTGCAAAGAAGGCTATCCGCAAGGGCTTTGAGATACAGAAGAACAAGCTTGGCTTCTCCATTATCGAAGTTCTCTCCACCTGTCCCACAAACTGGGGCATGACTCCCGAACAGGCTATCGAGCGTGTCCGCACGGAAATGATACCCTACTACCCTCTGGGAGTATACAAGGATATTACGGCAAACGCCGACGGAAAGGCGGTGCTTTGATATGACAGATGAGATACAGCTTGCAGGCTTCGGCGGACAGGGTATCCTTTTCGCAGGAAAGGTTCTCGCATACTGCGGACTTATTGCGGAAAAAGAGGTTTCATGGCTGCCGAGCTACGGTCCCGAAATGAGAGGTGGTACATGCAACTGCTCCGTATGTCTTTCCGACGAGCCTATCGGTTCTCCCATGATAACAAACCCCACCCACCTTATCGTTATGAACGAGCCTTCCTTTGTAAAGTTCATAGGAACTGTTGCACCGGGCGGAAAGGTATTTGTGGACAGCACACTTGTTGACTCAAAGAACACAAGGGATGATATTTCCGTATTCGAAGTCCCCGCAACAAAGCTTGCTGAGGAAAGCGGACTTACGGGCGGAGCAAATATAATCCTTATCGGCAAGATGATAAAGGAAACGGGTGTTATCTCCAAGGACGACGTAAGAGCCGCCCTTGAAAAGATAGTTCCCCCCAAAAAGGCTCATCTTATTGAGAACAACATGAAGGCTATCGACATCGGATATAATTATTGATTTACAGAAATACATAAACAAAGCGGTCAAGGGAACAGATTTCTTTGACCGCTTTGTTAGACAAATAAACCATAAAAATTAAAAATAAGAAACGCCGCTATGTTAGTTATCAAAACATTGCGGCGTTTAAAATATGCTTTAATGAAAAATCAAGTTTTACTTTTATATGCTTTTTATATATTTAAAACGGATTGTGAAACTTGGAACATTTTTTAGAGAGTGGTAACAAAAAATACAGTGATACAGTAATGTTCCCACCACTACATTTTTTATATTTTGGTAGTATTATTCTTAGCAATAACAGCGTTAAAGAAAGCTTCCTGTTCTAATGCAATTTTTTTGAATTGTGTATATTCATATGAACTTGTTTGAAGCCCGGAATTTCCCCTCGTTTCAAATATAGGAATATCCACTAATGCATTTAGTGTATCCGTAGTAGATACGCTCACGTACATATTTTTAATAGTTGTATGTGCTGATAGTACATCATATTCAATTTGATTTCCATTTTCTACAATCTTTACGGATTTGACATCACTATAGTTAAATATTTTTTCTGTTCCGGCAACCATCCATTTCTTGTTGTTATCATCAATTAAAAGATTTTTTATCCGTTTGGAAATTATGCATCCTGATTCGATGAAATAATTATTTTCATCATTTATCTTTTTATCGTCAGCTTGTTTTTTTGCCTTATCTTTACGAGTGCTGATTATGCAAATAACACTCAATATAGCAATAATAACAAGAATAAAACAGCCCATAAATACATAAATAATAGTTTCCATAATAAAATTCTCCACCAATCTTAAATGTAAAATCCAATAACTTTGCCAAACAGCTCGAAACGTGTATCATCAGATATTTTAATAGCTATAGTATTATATCTTCTCATATGTACAGAAACGGAACTTTATACCCTCATGCTCCATTTCCTCAGACTGCTCCGTCATCTTCCAGCCGGGTAGCTTATCTATGTTCGGGAAAAATTTGTCGGCAGGGACAGCCTTTTCTATCTTAGTAACATATGCCTTGTCGCACTTGTCAAGAAGCAGCCCGTATATCTCCGCTCCTCCGATAAGAAAGACCTTGTCCGATTCACGGTTGCAGAGCAGAAAGAAAAGCTCCTCTGTGCTGTGGCATATTTCCGCCCCCTCAGCCGTAAAGTCGGGGTCACGGGTCAAAACTACATTTTCCCTGTCCTTTAACGGCTTGCCGAAGGGCAGTGACTGAAAGGTTTTCCGTCCCATAACTACCGTTGAACCGACAGTTTTTTCACGGAAGAATTTCTTGTCGGCAGGGATATTGAAAAGCAGGTCATTATCCTTTCCGATACCGAAATCCTCCGCTGCGGCAACTATTGCTATCATATTTAAAAACTCCTTATCATTTATTCGCCAGATCCTTTTCCGCCTTGGTAACTTCCATGTACTCGGCGTTAAGCTCGTCGGGAGTGACCGTTGGGTGAGCCATTGCGGCATAGCACAGGCTTGACGCAAGGGGCGCTCTAAGATGAGGCGCTGCGGGGAAAATATTTTCAAGCCCCGAAGCTGCGCAAAGCTCCGCAGCATAGTCCCCTGCCGCAATTATATTTCCGCTGTAATTTTTCAGCTGACCGCAAAGCTCCTTCATAGAGATTATCCTGTCCTCGGAAAGCCGTTCGACGCTGCCGTCCGCCGATGTCCTGAACATCGCCGCATATACAAGCTCCTGCCTTGCGTGCATTACGCTGCATATAAGGCTGTCCGTTCCTCTGAAATTATATGCCAGCGATTCCAGCGAGGATATACCGCTGCATTTTTTGTAAAGGGCAAAGCATATGGACTTTACAGCAGAAATGCCGATCCTCAGACCCGTATATGAACCCGGACCCGAAGCGGCGGCAACAACATCGACATCTTTCAGTTCAAACCCTGCATCGGAAAGCATTTTTTTCATCAGCGGCAGTATGACCTGTGAGTGAGTAAGCTTTGTAACAAAGGTATACTGCCCATAGACCGTGCTTTCATCGCAGAGAGCGCAGGAGGCTGTCTTTCCCGACGTGTCAATTCCAAGTATCAGCAAATTTTTCAGCTCCGTTCACAAAGGCTTCCGATTCGGGAACGCTCAGAGTTATCCTCCGCTCCTCCTCGGAAAGCCGTTCTATGGTAATGGTGATAGTATTTTTGTCAAGATCGTCCTCGATATTTTCCGACCATTCGGCGGCAATTACGGAATCCTTTGACATATAATCGAAAAATCCCGTGGTTTCAAGGGCTTCTCCGCTGCTTATCCTGTACATATCGAAATGATAGAGAGAAAGCCTGCCCTTTCCGTGATATTCGTTTACTATGGCAAAGGTGGGTGAGGAAACGTTGTCGGGAAGTCCCATTCCTATGGCAAGACCCCTTGTAAAGGTGGTTTTGCCTGCTCCAAGTCCGCCCTTGTATGCAATGACCTCGCCCCCCGTGAGCCGTGAGCCTATTTTTTCCGCAAGCTCAATGGTTTCTTCGGGAGATGAGGTTTTGTATTCATATATCTTCATCGGATATAATATCCTTTCAAATTATTCTGAGCCAAGACCGAGCCGTTCAAAAAGGGTTCCGCCGTAGCCGTCATCACCGTTATCCCCGTCGGTGCTCTCATCGTATCCCGAAAGCTCCGCAGACTGCTCCTCATTAGCGGCAAGCTCCTCCTCAACGGTTTTTGAGCTGCCCATTATCTGCGCCACTCCCTCAAAGGTGGTAACGTTCATGACCCTGAACTTTTCGCAGAAAAAGGTTATGTCGTCGTCCTCAAGGGAACGTATCTTATACCGTTTTTTCTCGGAATATCCGAATTTTTCCGTGCTGATGATATCAAATCCGAACAAGGGAGTACGCACTCCCGTACAGCCTATCTCAAACTCGCTTACGTTTTCAAAAATTATCTCCGCATTAAACTTCACAGGCTCGTTGCTGTAAAATATCATGCTGATAAAGGGCACCTTTGTACCCTCCGAGCCTTTTCCGCTGTAATATCTGAAATCCCCGAAGGAATCAAAGTTGAACCAATAGAAATCGGGAGCGATATCCGCTATCTGTTCGATGCCGTATACCTCGCCGAAGCTCTTTTTCAGGGCACAGTGCTCCTCCTGCACGGGCATGGGCTTCACCATTCCCACGGCGATCTTTTCAAAGCCAAGAGCCTCATACCACTCGATAAGACTGTCCTCGCAGAAAAGTCGGACGTCCATTTTGTAGTTTCCCGTCTGACAGTATTCCGTCAGCTTGTTCACGATCTCTGCGCCGATACCCTGTCTGCGGTAATCGGGGCGGACGCATATTCCGCTCATAACGGCGGCGGTAAGTCCGTCGGAAGCGACTCTTCCAAGCCCCACAAGGGTGCTGCCGTCGTAAGCATATATGGAATAAAAGCTTTCATTTGCCTTTGATATATCGTCATCGGTATAGCCGTGAAGCTGATACCATTCAAGAGCAGTATACAGATCAACAGTATCATGAGGATTTTTCAATGCGGCAACATATTCTATATCCAACCGAATTACCTCCTGACAAAAAACAGATAAACATTTCCCGATATAACTGCAATAGTTTTCTTATTATATTTTATCACATCTGACAGGATAGGTCAATAGAGTTTTTAGTGAAAAAGAAAAAGAATCCGCAAACATTCACAAACAAACGGTGAATATTTGCGGATAATTTGTTATGTTATTAAAAACGCACCTGATTTCTGCCCGATTCCTTTGCAATGTAAAGCTTTCCGTCGGCGTCCTTGATATTTTCGTCAATGGTTATATCATTGTTTATCTGGGACACACCGAAGCTCATTGTTACCTTAATGGTCAGATCCTCGAACTGACACCGGTTTGCCTCAACAGCCTTTCTCATTCTCTCGGCAAATTCGACTCCGCCTTCAAGGGTTGTCCTCGGAAGCATGAAGATAAATTCCTCGCCGCCCCATCTGAACACGCCGTCGTCCACTCTTGCGTTATCTCTGAACGTGTCCGCAACCATTCTCAGCACAGCGTCGCCCGCATTATGTCCGTATGTATCGTTAACTCTCTTGAAATGGTCGATATCGCAGATGATGACCGTTGCGATTCCGCCCGACTCAAGAAGAGGAACGATATTCTTATTGTAATTTTCAAAAAATCCTCTGCGGTTTCTCAGTCCCGTCAGCTGATCCTCCAGCGCCGCATTGTAAAGCAGGTGGGATTCAAGGGTCTTTCCGAGGAAAGCCGCCGCAAGGGAAAGTCTTTTTATATCGTCGTCCGAGAATTTTTCATCGTAAAGCCTGTTTATCGCCTGATATGCTCCGATGACCTCGCCGTCGATATTCGTAACGGGGGTAACAAGGATAGATTCTGTTTTGTAGCCTGTTTTTTTGTCAACGCTGCTGTTAAAGCGGCTGTCGTTGTAGGGGTCGTTGATAACAAGGTTCTCGTTGTGGCTGATAGCATATCCCACAAGTCCGCTTCCCTCGTCTATGGTTATCTTGTCCACTCCGTGAGCGTCGAGGGTCCAGAGCTTATGAGCACGCTTGTCCCAGTACCAGAAGGAGCAGCGGTCGGCAAAGACAAGTATCTTTCCCAGATCGTTAAGCTGTTTTAGAATGGCCGAAAGCTCCTTTTCCCTGAAAAGTATATCCATACATTTAAATATCTGTTCAAGCAGTTCATCGGAGGTCGGTTTTTTCTGAACGGCAGTATTCATACAAAACTCATCCTTTCATTATTTTCAATTCCGCATTCGGGGAAGCTCCCGTCGGCGTACATATCACTCTTATGATTATTAAATACATTTTACCATTTAATATATATTCTGTCAAGGGGATTTTTTCCCGAGCCGCAATAAAATATTCTATCTGACAGTCACCGAGCTGCCGTTTTCGCCCTTGGTTATTTCAAGTCCCGATGTTATCTCCTCTTTTAAAGCCTCCACATGGGAAATTATACCCACCATTCGGGAATCTCTTATGCTGTAGACCACGTTTACTGCGTCCTTTAATGAAGCGGGGTCGAGAGAGCCGAAGCCCTCGTCGATGAACATGGCGTCGATGGGCACTCCTCCGAAATGGGTCTGAACGGTCCTTGAAAGGGAAACCGCCAGCACGAGGGACAGCAGGAATTTTTCTCCTCCCGAAAGCTGCTTTACATCATAGACGGCAGTTCTTTTTGCTTCGGACGGAGTATCCGAAGGCGCTGCGCTCCTTTCGCCCAGAGAATTTTCCGCTTCAAGGTCAAGACCGTTTGCGGTATTCCGCTTGAAGCCGTCGGTCTTTCGGTAAAGGCGGAACTGTCCCCCAAGCTTTTCGGCAAGCATTGCGTTTGCTTCTTCTATAACAAGATCAAGCATTACACCAAGGACATAACGGGTATAGGATATGTCCTTTGAGCCTGTCATAACGGCGGCAAATTCGCTCCTGCGGTTGTAACATTCCGTATCTGCGCTGAGCTTTTCCTGCTTTTCACGGTAAAGGGTCACTGTATTTCGGAGAGCTTTCAGCCTGTCCTCACCTATCCTCAGCGCAACGGCAGCTTCGTTGTATGCCTTGTCCGAAGCTTCAAGAGCAGCTTTAAGAGCCGCCATATCGGGTCGTACTGTATTTCCCAGAGCCGCCTCCAGAACGGATTTTTCCCTTTCGGCTGCACTGCACTCCTGTCTGTTTCGCTCGCAGAGGGCACGGAGCTTTTCAAGTCCCGAAACACCGTTCCTGTCGGGAACAAAGTCTTCGGGGGCGGGCAGACCTTTTTCCGCAAGCTGCTTTGCCGCCCTTTCATAAGCGGCGATCTCCGCTTCGGCGCATCTTTTCTCCTCGTTCTCCGCCGATTCCCTCATTGTTTTTGCACGTTCGTATGCCGCTTCGCTCTCCGAAGCAAGCCTTGCAAGCATATCTCCTCTCCGTGAATAACCGTCTGTCTTGTCCGCAAGATATGCTATCCTTGTTCTGAGCGCCGCCATATCGGGAACGGTACTGTCGCTTTGCGATAATGCGGACTTGTATTCGGAAAGTGCACCCGTATATTCCACCCTTGCTTCGGTAAGCATGGAGCTTAGCTTCTCCGACTCCGCAGAAAGGCTGTCCGCTTCGATGCGGCACTGCTTTATGTCATTGTTCAGCCTTTTAAGCGCTGCGTCTGCGTCGGCAGCAATTTTCAGCAGGACGGCGGTTTTTTCGTATTCTTCGGCAGTATATCCCGTTTCGCTTATCCTTTCGCCGTATTCCCGAAGTCTTCTCTCCTCGTCCTCGATCTTTTCGGAGCAGGATAAGATAAATGCGGAAAGTCTGCTTCTTTCCTCCTTTGCCCGAAGGAGATCCTGTGCGGAGCTTTTAACGTCCTCCTCCCCGATACCGCCGCCTGTGCCGTCGCCGCCGCATAAATTCGGGTGATGAACGCTTCCGCAGACAGGGCAGGGCGTTCCCTCGGAAAGTCCCTCCGCAAGAATACGTGAAAGCCCCTCCAGCCGCATTTTTTCAAGCTCCTCATGCTTTTGTTCGAGAACAGATATATTTTGTTCAATATCGCTGAGCTGTTTTTTCGCTGAGAACAATTTCCACTCAAGCTCCTGCTTTTTTCGTGCACAGACCTCCGATTCGGCGGAAAGGGCACGGGCATTTTCAAGCACGATTTTTCGCTCGGTAAGGATATTGAGCCTTGCCGCAGATTCCTCGTACCCTGCCGCCTCCTCTGTCAGCGCCGCAAGCCGCTCTCTTGCCGCTTTGTATCTGTTTACTGCGTCGGCGGCTTTTTTGTTGAGCTGCTTTCCTTCGGTCAGAAGCTTGTCCGCACGATTTTTAAGGGGAATTATGCTCTCGTAAACGGGGATAAGTCCCGTAAGCCTTACAAGTTCCCTGCTGTCGGACTTGTTCTCCTCCGCCGCAAGGATATGGTCGGAGTAATCCTTACGGGCGGCGGTCATTTTGTCAAAAGCATTTTTTTCGCCGTCAATGCATATATTCAGCTCATTGCTGCGGCGGAGCTTTTCATCTCTTGCCGAGATATAGCTGTCGTATGCGCCGAGAACAAAGCTGTGGGCGGTAAGCCTTTTTTCGTCCGCTTCGAGAGCGAGAAACTCTTCCCTTCGTGACTGCAATTTCAGATAATTTTCCTTCGCCCTGTCATATTCCTCAAAGCGCTCCGCAATGACCGCCGCCCTTGAATATTCCTCGGCGGCGGCGGATTTTGCCTTTTCCGCTGCCGAAAGAGCCTCGGAAAGAGAGGGCATTTTTTCTTCAAGCTCCGAAAGAGCCGTTTCCGCCTGTGCGATATCCGCAAATTCCGCAGCGGCAAGTATAGCTGCAAGCTCCGTTTTCTGCTTTTCGAGAAGCTGTTTTTTCTCATTTGCCTGTTCCCTCAGCTTGTCGGTAACGGAGGTATATATAGCTGCGTCGAAAAGGGTGCTGAGTATCTGCTCCTTTTCCTTGCTGGGACTTGTAAGAAGCCGCTCGAATTTTCCCTGTGGCAGGATAACAACCTGTCTGAACTGGTCGGCGGTCAGCCTTAAAAGCTCCTTTGCCTTGTCGGATATATCGGAGATACGGGTGCTTTCCACGCAGGGCTTCCATTGCTCGCCGCTCTCCTTTTCCCCGTCTAAGACCTCGCATGAGGCTGAGGGGGAATAGACATTCTTCTTATTCGGCGTATATGTCCTTGTAAAACGGTACTGCTTGTCACCGAGGGCAAAAGTGAACCGTGAATACGCCGTCATGCCGTCGGGGAGATATCGTGAAACGGGGACGCTCCGCTCTCCGCCGCTGCTCTCGCCGTAAAGAGCATAGGTTATTGCGTCAAGTATGGTGGTTTTTCCCGAGCCTGTGCTGCCGCAAATAAGGTACACGTTTTCAAGCTGAGTAAAATCTATCTCGGTTTTTTCGATATATGAGCCTATGCCATGAAATTCAAGTTTTATCGGGATCATCTTGTCCTCCTCGCTCATCAAGTCCCAAAGCGGAAAGGGCTTCGTCAAGCCACAGCTTCTGCTCGTCGGTGATCTCTGTTCCGTGGATATCCCTCATAAAGCTTTCCGCAAGGGCGGAAAAGGTCATCTTTCGGATATCAAAAGAGCCGGGCCGGTCAGCCCCCGTTTGTTCGGCAGCATTCATTCTGCATTCTGCGTTCAGCATATTCGGGAAAAGGGAGTGCAGCTCGTCTGAAAGTCCCGCTGCGGAGAGCCTGTCGGTAAGGACTACCTTTACAAATGCGCCGTCGGGAACGGTTTGAGCCGCCCCACGTATCTCCGAGAAGCTGCCCGTAAGGGTCACAAGCTTTATTTTTTCGGGCAACTCCAATTCGGAAATATCCCCCGTTTCGGTATCGTAGACCGTGCAGCTTTTTTTATTTGAAGCCTCCCCGAAAGAATAGGGCATGGGCGTTCCGCTGTAGCGTATGAGAGTGTTACCGTCGGCGGAGCAGCGGACGTTCTGGCTCTTGTGGAGATGTCCCAGAGCAACATAGTCAAAGCCTGCAAAAACGCTCGGGTCCACCGCCGATGTTCCTCCTGCGGAAAGATTTCTGCACGCCCTCTCGCTGTCGGATATCTCCGACCCTGCCGCAAAGCAGTGGGTCACAAGGATATGTCGGCAGCCTTCGTCCCACGACTCCCTTATCCGTCCGCACATGAGAGCATATGCCTCCGAGAGGGTTTTAAGCTCAATATCTTCTCCGTCGAACTCCCATTTTGCCTCCTGAAGGGTAAAGTGGGGTATGCAGTAAATTTCAACATTTCCAAGCCTTACGGGGCGGAGATAGTCACCAAAGCTGCCTCTTATATAAAGTCCGCATTTTTCCAGCGGAGAGGAATAAACGGAAAGTCTTGCGCTGTTGTCGTGGTTGCCCGATATCATTATCACGGGCAGCGGCTTTTCGGCGGAAAAAAGCCTGTCGATCATTCTGTCGCAGGCTTTCACCGAATCGGCGGAGGGATTTTTGGAATCATAGATATCCCCTGCCATAATTATACATTCCGCACCGCTTTTCTCTGCGGCAAGGAGAAGCTCGTCCGCAATTTCGTCCTGACGGGGCAGGAGATTTTCCCTGAAAAGATATATTCCGAGATGAAGGTCGGAGGTGTGCAGTATTTTCATGCATTTGCTCCTTTTCGCAGTATTAGGGACAGGAAAACTGCCCAAAGCTTTCCGATACTAGGGTGTGTTGACACTATCCGAAATGTTCGGATTGCAAGCAGATTTTTCG
>JBJERW010000098.1:0-26528 GCA_051882475.1 Huintestinicola sp.
AATTATTTGTTAATTCTCACTCTTTTCTATTGACTTTTCATAGCTGGTCTCCTTTACGCAAATATACTTTTTAACATTTTATTCAATCGGGAGCTTTTCGGTTACACATTTCCCCGTTCTGCGCCGATATACTTTCGGATAAATTTGCGTTTGAGCCGAATATCTGTTAACCTTTTTTACCCAAAAAATTCAAAAAATCATGACACTTTTTATTATCCGTATGATACAATATCAAGAGATATATCAACCATTTTTAGGAGCAGAATATGGACACAATATTGACAGATGAAAAAAAAGAAGCCCCCGTGCAGTCTTCGGCAGAACGGCTGCCGCTTCTCGACTGCGTCAGAGGCTTTACACTTATTAATATGATCATATACCATGGAACGTGGGACCTCAGATACCTGTTCGGCATAGATATACCCTATTTCGGGGAGCTTCCCTCATACATATATCAGCAGCTTATCTGCTGCACCTTCATTGTCCTGTCGGGACTTTGCGTAAATCTCGGAAAAAGAAAGCTTCGCAGAGGGTTGACCGTTCTTTGCGCAGGCTTTATTATTGAGCTTGTAACCGCTGTTTTTACGCCCCAAAGCAGGATAATTTTCGGTATCCTCACCTTTATGGGAACTGCTATGCTGATAATGATACCTCTTGAAAGACTGCTGAAAAAGCTTTCTGCCGCCGTTATCTCAGCCGCCTCGCTTATAATGTTTATCGTGACAAGAAATATAAACAACGGGATCATCGGGTTTGAAGGTCTGCTGTCTGCAAGGCTCCCCGATGCGCTGTACAAAGGATATGCCGCAACATTTTTAGGATTTACCGACAGAACATTCACCTCGGCGGACTACTTCCCTGTTTTCCCGTGGATATTCCTGTTCATCTTCGGGTACTCGGCAGGAAAAATGCTTTTATCGAGCAAAACCGCAGTAAAAATAATGGCAAAGGCAAACTGTCCTCCTCTCGGCTTTATCGGCAGACATTCGCTTATTATCTACATGCTTCATCAGCCTGTTGTATATGGTATACTGACCGTGATTTTTACCCTTATCGGATGATATCATCATATCTCGGTCATAAGCTTAGCCAAAGCGCATTCCGCAGTCATGCTGCCGCCGCTTTCGATACCGCATTCTGCGGCATTTCTTCCCACTGCATAAACGTCAAGTGAAACTCCCTCGAAAAGGCACTGGGATATAACTATGACCCTGACTCCCTTTCGGCAGAGCGCAGAGAGCTTGTCCGTCACTCTTCGGGGTATCCCTCCAAGACCGTATCCCTCGCAAACTATCCCCTTTATGCCCATTTTTGCGGCACAGTCAAGTATTTCCGCATTGAAATTGGGAGAAAGCTTTATAAGCATTACCCCCTCCTCGATTTTTCCGCTGAAGCTGAAATCTCCCTTGGATATGCTTGCGTTAACATCATAAAAGTTTCCGTCCTCATCAATATGTGCCGCATATCCCTCCGCAGAGATAAACGCATTAAAGCTTTTTGAACAGGCTTTATATGCCCTGTCACCTTTTATCACATTGTCGCCGAAAAGCAGATAAACTCCGTTAAAACGGCAGTCGGATGCTGCGGCAAAGGCATTTTTCAGATTCCTTTTTCCGTCCGTATCAGGACTGCAAAACGGCAGCTGAGAGCCTGTCAGAATAACGGGAACAGGCGGATTTTTCAGCATAAAATACAGCATTGCGGCGGTATAAGCCATTGTGTCCGTTCCGTGGGTCATTACTATTCCGTCGGCGGCATGTTCGGTTATTGCGTCGGCGGCATTTTTGGCGATAAGTGCAATATCATTGCAGGTGATCTCCGTACTGTCGATATTCATAATATCACGGCAGACGATCTCATACGGTACATCTGTTCCGAAAAGCTCTTCTGTCATTTTCTTCATCATTTCGGGAGAATTTGCAGGGGCAAGACCCTTTTCCGTCGAAACGCATGATATCGTTCCCCCTGTTGAAAGCCATAGTATTTTTTTCATTAAAATCACCTTTTGTCTATGATTTGTAATTTACACCATTCTGTCACATGATATTCCTTTTGTGAACATTGACAAATATATGCGTTTGTGGTATACTAAATTGTACAGTTTTATTAATCGCTATACGGAAAGGATCATCTGATAAATGGATATAAATGAAAACATCGGACTTAATCACATGAACAGCAGCTTAAACTACAATGTGGAAGGCTTGTTTGAAAACACAAGACCATTTGTTGAGCTTATGACATATTACGGCTGCGCTCTCAGAGAGGTTGAAACCAAGCTTCAGGTCCTCAATGACGAATTTAAAATGAATTTCGACCGAAATCCTATCGAAACCATAAAATCAAGGATAAAAACTCCCATAAGCATTCTCGAAAAGCTCAAGCGCAAGGAGCTGCCGCTCACCGTTGAAAGCATTGAAAGCAATCTATTCGATATTGCGGGAATACGGGTCATCTGCTCATTCCCCGAAGATATTTACAAGATAGCAGATCAGCTTATCAATCAGGACGACATAACCCTTGTGCGGAAAAAGGATTATATCCTCAGTCCCAAGGAAAACGGCTACCGCAGCCTGCACCTTATTGTTGAAGTGCCCATATTCCTCTCCACAGGAAAACGTCCCATGAAGGTGGAAGTTCAGCTGAGGACAATAGCAATGGATTTCTGGGCAAGCCTTGACCACAAGATGAAATACAAAAAGAACATTGAAAATCAGGAATACATAGCCAAGGAGCTGCGCAAGTGTGCCGATATAATCACCGAAACGGATTACCGCATGCAGCAGCTTCGCAACATGATCGAAAAGGAATAATACAAAAAACCAATTAAACTGTAGACAAAAAATCTTCGCATAATCCATAAAGCTAAGATTATGCTCGATTTTTTGTACAGTTTTTTAATGTTTCTTAGTATAACATAATATATTTTCCCCGTTTTCGTGCATACTATATGCGGAAAGCGGGGATTTTTTTATGGATATGCAAAAGAGCAAAAAGTCAATGTATCTTCTCGGACTTATCACAGGCTTTGCAAACGGTCTGCTCGGCTCGGGCGGCGGGATAATCGCTGTTCCCATGCTGAAAAAGTGCGGATATGACGCCAAAAAGGCTCATGCCTGTTCGCTGGGGATAACCCTGCCGCTGTCCGCAGTATCGGCTGTATTCTATCTTTCGGGGCACAGCTTTGACATAAAAGAGGCGCTTGCCCTTATACCCTTCGGTCTTGCGGGAGCGCTTATCGGGACGGCATTTATGAAAAAAATATCACCCAAATGGCTCACAAGGCTTTTCGGTGTGCTTCTTATCATTGCAGGCTGGAGGATGATATTCTCATGACTGTACTGACCTTCGCTGCTGCGCTGCTGACAGGGATACTCGCCTCTTTGGGCGTGGGAGGCGGAATGATACTTATCCTATGGCTGACGGTTTTCATGCACACCGATCAGATATCCGCACAGGGTATCAATCTGATTTTTTTCCTGCCCATCGCACTGCTGTCGGTAATTATACACCGAAAAAACGGATTTGTCAGCATAAAGGAGCTTCTTCCTGCCATTTTAACGGGCATTCCGGGAGCCTGCGCAGGCGCTCTTGCTGCGGATTACATCGGCTCTCCCCTGCTCGGAAAAATTTTCGGCGGATTCATTCTGATAATCGGGATAAGGTCAATTTTTTCGGGGAAGAAAAAAGATACGGGGGAAGATTAGTATTTGCTGCTCACTGTCCCCTTGTCGCCGTATTCTTCCGATAACCCATGTAGCTTTCGAGGATTATTACCGCCGCAACTGCGTCAACTACGTTTTTGCGCTTCTGCCCTCTGACATTTACCTCGTTAAGGTAATTATGAGCGGAAACGGTGGTGCAGCGCTCGTCCCACATGACGACCTCAAGTCCCGTCATTTCACGGAGCTTGTCACCGAAAAGCATACATTTTTCAGCTCTCTCGCCGATCGTGTTATTCATGTTTTTGGGATACCCGACAACTATCATTTCTGCCTTTTCCTGCTTTGCAAGCTCGGCAGTTTTTTCAAGGCAGCGGTTGAAATTTTTCTCAAAAATAACCGTCAGAGGGGACGCAAGAAACTCGCTCTTATCGCAGACGGCGATACCCGTTCGGCTGTCGCCGAAATCAACGGACATTATTCTCATTTGATCTCCTCCTTGACCTTGCACCATCTTGAAAACGCAAGGGTCGAAAGCTCCGCAGGGAGATGTGAAGCGTCGTTCTTGAACAGGATATGCGGTTTCAGACGGTCATCATATTCCACAAGGGACACTGCCGTATTATCCGACCAACCTGGGTCGGAATAGTTATCCCATGACCTTCCGTCGGCATAATTAAGATAAGCTTTTATCGCCATTCCGTGTGAAACCACCGCAACAGTCCTGCCTGCATTTTCACTTGCGATACGATCTATCGCAAGTGACATTCGGTCATATACCTCTTCCGTGGATTCACCGCAGGGAGCGTGAAATTTATTTATCGCACCTGTCCACAGGCTGTATTCTTCGGGAAATTTTTCGGGAATATCCGCCCAGCTTACACCTTCCCAAAGTCCCCCGTTAATCTCGATAAGCTCGCTGTACGTGATTATGGGCAGACCGTGATACCTGTTCACTGCCTCGGCGGTGGACATTGTTCTTTTTAGGGGGCTTGAATATATTCGTTCAATGGGGATATCCTTAAATCTTTCGCTGAGGGCGGCAAGCTGTCTGCCGCCCTTTTCGCTTATCTCGGCGTCGGTCCTGCCCTGAAAAAATTCTTTGACATTCCCCATTGCTTCGGCATGCCTTACAAGATATATTTTTACCATGGTTTTACCGATCCTATAATGTTTTTCAGCTCCGTATCATTTTCACGGCAGTAAGCGGCAAGTCCCTCGTTTATTTTTACGGGAGCCATAGGGTCGGCAAAAAGAGCTGCACCCACCTGAACCAAGGACGCACCTGCCATCATCATTTCAACGGCGTCCTCCCATGTGGAAATACCGCCCATTCCGCAGACGGGTATCTTTACCGCATTTGCCACCTGCCATACCATTCTTACGGCAACGGGGAATATGGCAGGACCCGAAAGTCCGCCCACGTTGTTATGGAGCACGGGGCGTTTTGTGCGGATATCTATTCGCATTCCGAGAAGGGTATTTATAAGGGAAACTGCATCTGCGCCCTCGGCTTCACACGCCTTTGCGATATCCGTAATATTTGTAACATTGGGACTGAGCTTCATCATAACAGGCTTGCTTGTTGCCGCTCTGATGATCTTGGTTATCTGAGCCGCACCCTCGCAGGATACTCCGAAGGCTGCTCCCCCTGCTTTAACGTTTGGGCAGCTGATATTGACCTCTATCATATCAACGTCTGTTTTGTCAAGCTTTTCGGCAACAGTCCTGTATTCATCTGCGTCAGAGCCTGCAATATTTGCAATGACAACGGTATCCTTGGTTTTAAGGTACGGCAGCTCATGCTCAATAAAATGGTCAATGCCGGGATTCTGCAAGCCGACGCTGTTAAGCATTCCCGAAGGGGTCTCGGCTATCCTTGGGGGAAGATTGCCCGTCCTTCTTGCGCCTGTAGTTCCCTTTACGGATATTCCGCCAAGCTCGCTGAGAGGGAAAAATTCTTCAAACTCCTTGCCATAGCCGAAGGTTCCCGATGCAGGGATAACGGGATTTTTGAAATGTATTCCGCAGAAATCTATACCAAGCCTTGTCATATCAGTCATTGAAAATTACCTCCTCGGAATCAAATACGGGTCCGTCCTTGCAGACATGAGCGTAATACTCCTCCCCGTCACGTATAGTTCTGCATGCGCAGACAAGACACGCTCCCACGCCGCAGCCCATTCTTTCCTCAAGGGAAACCTCGCACTTTACTCCTGCGCTGCGAGCCGCTTCAACAATTCTTTTCAGCATAACGGAAGGACCGCAGGCATAGATGATATCGGGCTTTTCTGAGGCAAGGATCTCCGCAAGAGCGTCGGTTACAAAACCCTTTCTTCCTGCTGTGCCGTCGTCGGTGCAGAGTATGGTTTCAGCACCCGAAGCCTTGAGATCCTCCTGAAGGATAACCGCCGAAGCGTTTCTGAAGCCGCTTATTACAACGGCATTCCTGCCGTAATGTTCTGCAAGGGGCAGCATTGGGGGATTGCCTATTCCTCCGCCGATAATAACGGCTTTTTTGTCATTTTCAAGGAGAGTGAAGCCTCTGCCGCCGAGAGGGGCAACAATATCTATCATATCTCCCTCAGACATCTGAGAAAGCTCCTTTGTGCCCTTTCCTCTGACCTCAAAAACTATTCTCAGCGTGCCTTTTTCCGTATCTATGCCGCATATGGAAATAGGTCTGCGGAGCATAAAGCCCTCCGCCTTTATATTTACAAACTGTCCGCACTTCGCAACAGCAGCGATTTCGGGGCAGTAAATTGTCATATCGTATATTTCCTTGGCAAGAGCCGTTTTCTTGATTATCGGGTACATACCCTGTTTATATTTCATAATTTTATTCCTTTCACATTTTTTTACAAGGGTTTGCGGCGGATATCGTCTTTTTCCTGCGGCTCCTGTTCGGAAGGCTCGTCCTCAAAAGAAAAATCAGTGGCAATCTCGTCCATTATTCCCAAATTTTCGCTTGTAGTTTTTGCCTGTTCTCCCTTTGTAAACCAATTATCCTTGTTCTCCGAATCAATACTTAAGCTTTCCATTTTGTCCTTGTTTTCGTCGGGAACAATGTAATATTTCTTTTCGGGCTTCTCTGACGGAGAATAATACTCAAATTTCTTCTCCTTTTTGAGCCATCTCTCCCTCATTTTTACATATCTTGACCGTCCCATATAGTTCATGTTCAGGTCAAAATCGGGAAAGCCTTCCTGAGTTACAAGATAGTCCAGCTCCTTGAAGTTGCGCTGAGCAAGGTCGGTCGTCCATATTCCTGCCATTGAATATGCCATCATAAAAAAGCCGAAAAAGTATCTGCCGCCTAAGACAGCTTGGTTGATAATTCCGCCAAGACAAAGCAGACCTAAAATAAAATAGGCTGCAAAAAGGATATAGTTTACAAAATTTGCTTTTCGTCTGAAATACCTGCACCCAAGCATGGTGCAGACTATCATTGCTATTGACAGGGGCATGGTAATGATCCACGGATTTAACTGATAGCCTGTTATTTCGTAATCCATTAGGAGATCTGCCACAATATCGGTTGTTCCCGAAAAAAGCCAGTAGAGCAGACCGTATCCCGACAGGAAGAACAATGCAAACGCCGAACCGAAATTATATCCGAAGGATATTCTGAACCGCTTGCGCACTTCTCTCATGGAGTTGTTGTTCAGTTCAAAGTTCTGATCTCTCACAAATTCCGATTCCATATTCTGACGCACCCCCTACAGAAATCGGGCGAAAAAATTCATCTCCGCCCGACTTATTATCTGTTATATTTTTGTAATGTCAACCATTTCCATATCTTCGATATTCTTGCCCATTGCAAGGATATCGGCAACGGCGTTTGCTGTGTCGATAGCTGTAAGGCAGCAGATCGAACGTTCAACTGTCTTTCTGCGTATCTTTACGCTGTCGAATGCAGGTATTCTTCCCTTTGCGGAGGTGGAAATTACATAGTTTATCTTGCCTTCGTCAAGCATTGTCATAACATTCGGCTTCTCCTCGGACGCCTTTCTGACAACATTTGCGGCTACCATATTTCTGTTGAGCACGGAAGCCGTTCCGCTTGTGGCGTAGATATCAAATCCCAGCTGCTCGAATTTCTCGGCAACGTATACTATCTCCTGCTTGTCCGTATCTCTTACGGTGACAAGGACTCCGCCGTCCTTTTTCATGTTGTAGCCTGCGGCAACAAGTCCCTTGAAAAGTGCGTCCTCGAAGGTCTTTGCGATACCAAGACATTCGCCTGTGGACTTCATCTCGGGGCCGAGAGCCGTATCAACATCATGGAGCTTTTCAAAGCTGAATACGGGGACTTTTACTGCAATGTAATCTGCTTCCTTGTAAAGTCCGCCCTTGTATCCCTGATCTGCAAGGGATTCGCCCAGCATGATCTTTGTGGCAATATCTACCATGGGCACGCCCGTTACCTTTGAGATATAGGGAACTGTTCTTGAAGAACGGGGATTTACCTCGATAACGTATACCTCGTTATTGTAAACTACATACTGAATGTTTACAAGTCCGATAACATTAAGCTCCTTGGCAAGCTTCATGGTGTAGTCGATTATTGTTGAGCGTATCTTCTTGGTAAGGGTCATTGCGGGATATACGGAGATAGAGTCGCCCGAATGGATTCCCGCACGCTCGATATGCTCCATGATTCCGGGGATAAGGCATTCCTTTCCGTCGCAGATAGCGTCAACCTCAACTTCCTTGCCCATCATATACTTATCAATGAGAACAGGGTTTTCGAGAGCTGTTCTTGTAATGATCTCCATATACTCGATAATATCCTGATCGGAGTGAGCGATTATCATGTTCTGTCCGCCGAGAACGTAGGAAGGACGCATAAGAACGGGATATCCGAGGGATTCCGCTGCGGCAAGTGCCTCTTCTGTGTTCATTACGGTATGACCCGAAGGACGTGGGATACCGCACTTGTTGAGCAGCTCGTCAAAACGCTCTCTGTCCTCTGCGGCGTCAATGCTGTCGGCAGATGTGCCGAGGATATTCACGCCCATTTCGGAAAGGTGCTTTGTAAGCTTGATAGCCGTCTGTCCGCCGAACTGTACAACAACGCCGTAAGGCTGCTCGGTTTCGATGATAGACTCAACGTCCTCCTTTGTGAGGGGGTCAAAGTAAAGTCTGTCACCCGTATCAAAATCTGTGGAAACAGTTTCGGGGTTATTGTTGCAGATAACTGCGTCATATCCCATCTCCTTGAGCGCCCATACGCAGTGAACTGAGCAGTAGTCGAACTCGATACCCTGACCGATTCTTATTGGACCCGAACCGAAAACGATGACCTTCTTCTTGCCCTTGTCGGTGCGTTCGATGAACTGCTTTGCCTCATTTTCCGAATCGTATGTGGAGTAGAAATATGGTGTTTCTGCCTTGAACTCGCCTGCGCAGGTATCAACCATTTTGTAAACGGCTCTTGTTCTCTTGGGGCACTTCTGACCGCTCATGCGCTCGATAGTGCTGTCAAGATAGCCGTATCTCTTGGCGATATCGTACTTTTCGCAGGTAAGCTCGCCCTCTTCAAGCCACTTTTCAAGCTCTGCAAGATTAGCAAGCTTTGAGAGGAACCACTTGTCTATCATTGTGATATCGTGGATATCGTCGATGGATACTCCCCTCTTTATAGCTTCAAACACAACGAATGCACGTTCGTCGTCAACGTCGCTGAGCTTAACTTTTATCTCCTCATCGGAAAGATTTTTCAGTTTTTTCAGATTCATGCTGTCAAGTCCAAGCTCAATGGAGCGGACAGCCTTCATCATGGCGTGCTCAAACGATGTTCCGATAGCCATGACCTCTCCCGTTGCCATCATCTGTGTGCCGAGAGTTCTCTTGGCGTAAACGAATTTATCGAAGGGCCACTTGGGGAATTTTACTACAACATAGTCGAGAGCAGGCTCAAAGCAGGCATAGGTCTTGCCCGTTACCTGATTTACTATCTCGTCAAGAGTATAGCCGATAGCTATTCTTGTTGCGACCTTTGCGATAGGATATCCCGTTGCCTTTGAAGCAAGGGCTGAGGAACGTGATACTCTGGGGTTTACCTCGATGACAGCATATCTGAACGATGTGGGGTGAAGGGCAAACTGACAGTTGCAGCCGCCTTCTACCTTAAGCTCGGAGATGATGTTCAGTGCAGCCGTTCTCAGCATCTGATATTCCTTATCTGTAAGTGTAACGGCAGGGGCGATAACTATACTGTCGCCCGTATGAACGCCGACGGGGTCGAAGTTTTCCATGGAGCAGACGGTGATAACGTTGCCCTTGCGGTCACGGATAACCTCAAACTCTATCTCCTTCCAGCCGCTTATGCACTTTTCAACAAGTATCTGAGTAATGGGTGAAAGGCGGAGTCCGTTTGTTGCGATATCAATAAGCTCTTCTTCGTTATTTGCAATACCACCGCCTGTTCCGCCGAGGGTGAATGCAGGGCGAACGATAACGGGGTAATCAATCACCTTGGCAAACTCAACTGCGTCCTCAACGGTTTCAACTACCTTTGAAGGAATGACAGGCTCTCCGATCTTTTCCATGGTGTCCTTGAACGCCTGTCTGTCCTCAGCCTTGTGAATGGTTTCGGGGTTTGCGCCGAGGAGCTTTACGTTATGTGAATCGAGGAAGCCTTCCTCAGCAAGCTGCATCGAAAGGGTAAGACCCGTCTGTCCGCCGAGAGTGGAGAGGATACTGTCGGGCTTTTCAATCTCGATTATCTTCTTAACAACGTCAAGGGTCAGCGGCTCGATGTATACCTTGTCCGCCATTGCCTTGTCGGTCATTATGGTCGCAGGGTTGGAGTTTATCAGAACGACCTCCAGCCCCTCCTGCTTGAGGGCACGGCAAGCCTGTGTGCCTGCATAGTCAAACTCGGCAGCCTGTCCGATAATTATAGGACCTGAGCCGATAACAAGTACCTTTTTAATATCTGAACGCAGTGGCATCTTACTTGCCCTCCTTAGAAGTCTTTATCATATCAATGAACCTGTCGAAAAGGTACGCCGTATCCTGAGGACCGCCGCAAGCCTCCGGGTGGAACTGCACCGTAAAGCAGGGGAAATTCTTGTAAAGAACGCCCTCGCAGGTCTTGTCGTTGGCGTTGATATGTGAAACCTCGCCAACCGAGCTGTCAATGCTGTCGCTGACAACGGCATATCCGTGGTTCTGTGAGGTAACAAAGGTCTTGTCGATAGTCAGGTCGATAACAGGCTGATTTGCTCCACGGTGACCGTATTTGAGCTTTTCTGTTCTTGCGCCGTTTGCAAGAGCCATGAGCTGATGTCCGAGGCAGATACCGAATACGGGTATATTCATTTCCTTTATCTTTTTCAGATTTTCGATGACCTCCGTGTTTTCGGTGGGGTCGCCGGGGCCGTTCGATAGCATGATGCCGTCGGGGTTCATTGCACGGACCTCCTCGGCAGATGTTCCTGCGGGAACAACGGTCACATTGCAGCCTCTCTTGACAAGCTCTCTGCGGATATTGAACTTGTAGCCGAAATCGTAGAGCACCACATCATATTTTCCGTTTTCGGCAGGGAAATATTCCTTTTCCTTGACGGTAACGGACTTAACTGCGTTCCTTATGGAGAACTCGTTTATCTGCTTTAAAAGCTTGTCCTTTTTTTCATAGACGTTTTCCGTTGTGATAACGCCGTTCATAACGCCGCTTTCACGGATAATTCTTGTAAGACATCTTGTGTCGATGGAGTGGATACCGATTATGTTGTGCTTTTTGAGGAACTCATCCACATTGCCCTCGCATCTGAAATTGGACGGGGCATTGCACCACTCTCTTACGATATATCCGCTTACGCATGAGGTCTTGGACTCGTAATCGCTGTCATTCACGCCGTAGTTGCCGATGAGCGGAAATGTCTGTGTAACGATCTGACCGAAGTAGCTTGGGTCGGACAGCGTTTCTTCATAGCCTGTCATACCTGTTGCAAACACGATCTCACCGATGGAAGTGCCCTTTGCTCCGAAGGAATATCCCTCGAAGATACGTCCGTTTGCAAGCATAACATAAGCCTTTTCACCTATATTGAATAAAGACATTGTTACCCTCCTGAATATAAAAAGTTGAAAATACAAAATATATCAAGCAGACCTTTACGGGTCCGCATATGATCATTCTTCCTTGCCTTCGGGAGCTTTTATGGTCGGGATATGGGAAGTGATATCCTCCTTCATGCGAAGCACCTCACGTCTTGCGGCAGCCGCAAACTCGTGCTCGCCGCATTCCTCCTTCTTGTATGCGCACATTACCGCACGGGAGGAGTTAACTATTGCGCCAAGACCGTTTTCGTCAAAGCCCTTTGCAACGCCCTCAGCGCCGCCGCCCTGTGCTCCGTAGCCGGGGACGAGGAAGAAGGTATGGGGAAGCTTTTCTCTCATCTCGGCAAGCATTTCGGGATATGTTGCGCCCACAACGGCTCCAACGGCAGAGTAGCCGTACTTTCCGATATTGTCCGCACCCCATTTTTCGCACATATCGCCCATGGTTTCATATATGGTCTTTCCGTCGCAAAGACGTCTGTCCTGAAGCTCTCCCGATGACTTGTTGGAGGTCTTTACGAGAACAAAAATTCCTCCGTCACGGTTTTTGCACGCCTTGAGAGCGGGAGCGATACCGTCCGTGCCGAGATAGCCGTTTACCGTAAGAGCGTCAGCACCGAATACGGGCGACATCTCTCCGAAAATATCCGTATCTCCGAGATATGCGGAGGAATATGCCTCCATTGTTGCGCCGATATCGTTTCTCTTGCCGTCAACGATAACGAACATACCCTTTTCCTGAGCGTATTTGATGGTTTTGTAAAGAGCCTTTACGCCGTGGTAGCCGTACATCTCATAGTAAGCTGCCTGAGGCTTTATTGCAGGAACTACGTCGCATATTGCGTCGATTATCTCCTTGTTGAATTTGTATATCGCCGCAGCGGCAGCCTTTGTTCCCTTGCCGTATTTTTCAACGCACTTGCTCTTGATGAATTCGGGAACATAGTCAAGCTTGGGGTCAAGTCCCACAACGGTAGGGTTCTGAGTTTCGATGATCTTTTCGATAAGTCTGTCAAACGACATATAATCACTCCTTGATTTTTTCACTCGGTTTTTCGTTATATCATAAATAATCCTTCCGTCCGAAACCGTCATAACTACCCTTCCCTTCAGGCGTTCGCCCTTGAAAACGGTGTTGTGTGACTTTGAATGAAGCTTGTCGGGGTCAACGGTCCATTCCTCTTCGGTATCGACGAGAATGAACTCCGCCGCCGCACCGTTTTCGATAACGGCAGGTGTCAGTCCCATAAGTCTTCTCGGATTTGCGGACATAAGAGTTACTATTTTTTCGGGGGAAATAAGCCCCTTGTGGTAAAGCTGCGTAAGGGTGACCGCAAGAGATGTTTCCAGTCCCACAACTCCGTTGGGAGCTTTAAAAAAGTATGCCTTTTCCTCGGCGGCATGAGGTGCATGGTCTGTCACAATGCAGTCCACCGTTCCGTCAAGAACGCCTTCCAAAACTGCCGCTCTGTCCTTTTCGTCACGGAGAGGCGGATTCATTCGGTAATCTGCGTCCAAGGAAAGCAGCTTTTCATCGGTATAGGTAAAGTAATGTGGTGCCGTTTCGCAGGTGACCTTAATCCCCCTGCGCTTTGCGTCACGGATAATGCCTATGCTGCCTGCGGTGGAAACGTGGCAGATGTGTATCCTTGCGCCGCAGGAATCGGCAAGAGCTATCTCCCTTGCGGTGATGCTGTCCTCGGAGGCTCTGTCCATGCCCTTGACGTTCAGCTGCTCGGAGATCTTTCCCTTATGCATTATTCCGCCGTTTATGATGCTCAGATCCTCGCAGTGGGAAACCGCAAGAAGTCCGTTTTCATTTGTAAGCTCCAGAGCTTTTCGCATAAGCTCGGCGTTTTCAACGGGTCTGCCGTCGTCGGATATCAGCCTTGCCCCTGCGGCTTTCAGCTCCTCAAAATCGGAAAGCTCTCCGCCCTTCATGTCCTTGGTTATCGAACCTACAGGGTAGACCTTTACTCCTGTGGGAGCGGCTTTATCTATCATATATTTTACTGTTTCCGCATTATCGCAGACAGGGTTCGTATTCGGCATACACGCAACCGCTGTAACTCCTCCTGCGGCAGCTGCTGCGCAGCCTGTGAGGATATCCTCCTTATGAGTAAATCCCGGATCTCTGAAATGAACGTGCATATCGCAGAGCGCAGGCATGGCGGTAAGTCCCGAACCGTCGATAAGGACATAGCCGCTGTCGAATTTTTTCCTGCCGTTTGAGTAAACTCCTGTGATAACGCCGTTTTCAACAGCGATATCATATCCTCTGCGCACTCCGTCCTCTCCCCAGATGTCGGTGTTCAGAACCGCAAATTTGCCTGTATTCATATTCATTCGACCAATCCTTTCACAGACTTTATTCCGAGATGACCACCTTGTCGCAGCCGTCTATCTCGCTTACCATTACTCTGACCGCTTCGTCACGTGAGGTAGGAACATTCTTGCCCACATAATCGGGCCTTATGGGCAGTTCCCTGTGACCTCTGTCCACAAGCACCGCAAGCTGTATGCTCCTCGGACGGCCTCTGCTCATAACTGCGTCTATAGCGGCACGGCAGCTTCTTCCCGTAAAGATAACGTCGTCCACAAGAATTATTTTTTTGTCCTTAACATCAAAAAGGACAGATGATCTGTCACCGCCGCCGCCGTCCTTTCCGTCATCACGATAAGCCGTGATATCCAGCGTTCCGACCGGTATTTCAAGACCCTCTGCCTCTTTAAGCCTTTCGGCTATTCTTTTTGCAAGATAAACTCCTCTTGACATGATACCGATAAGACAAATCTCCTCGGTACCCTTATTTCTTTCAACAATTTCATAGGAAATACGTGCAACGGCACGGTTCATGGATTTTTCATCAAGAATAACCGCTTTCTGAATCATTGCACTCGCCTCCCAAAACAAAAAGCCTGTTGTCATACATTATGACAGACAGGCTTGAAAATTCAGATTTTATGACATAAGGACGCAGTTCTGTCCTCATTCCCTTTTTTCAAAGCTGCCTTGTCAATCTCACGGGATCAACTTAAAGGTTGCCGCAGAGAAAATCATTTCTCCGATTTCATTTATTATACCACACATCGCTCTGCATGTCAACACCATTTTCAAAGATATTCGCATGAATTTTTGATGAACATATCAAGCGGTCATTTTACGGCAGCTTCATGAACAGCTTCGGATTTTTCCGCATCCTGCTCCTCCTGCATCTCTTCCTCAAAATGCTCCTTGGACATCTTTTCCAGATTTTCGTTAAAATCAAGCATTTTGCCGTATATCTTCAGCTTCAGATGGTCAAGAGCTTCGGAATATTTGTGGGAACGAAGCTTCGGGAACGCCTTGATAAAACGGTCTGTGACTTCATCTCTTTCTGTGAGCAGCCGTTCGTATTCGGCACGGAGCTTATCAATATTGGCAGCGTTTGCGTCCTGTATCTTATCCATGGCATTGTCCTTGGCGGCAATGACCTTGTCAACATTCTCCTTGACAAGTATGGTACCCTTTGCAAGCTGTTTTCCCGTTTTCATTGATACGGAAAGCATAAGCTTCGATATCTCGTCGATCCTGCGCAGCTTGCTGTTGAGCTTTTCAACGGCAATGACCGAGCAGACAAGATCCACAGCTATCAGCACGGACATTATCACTATTATTATCTTACCCGCCTTAACGGGAAGCATATCAACCGCCTTTTCAACGGCGGGATTTACCACCCTGACCACAAGCACGCAGCCAAGTCCCCACAAAATGGAAACCTTCAAGCATATGTAACCCTTGAAATTGAATTTCTCATGGGAATAGTCCCACCACACATTATTAAACAGCTTTTCCATTCCCACTCCCACAAGCAGCTCAAAGGTCGTACAAAGGAGCCCCGATGCCAGAAAGAGCGGAAAAAATGTGTTTTCTATGGGGCGGAAAAATATTACTATCATCAGCACGCCGAAGCCGTAGATCGGGCAGATCGGCATATTTAAAAATCCTCTGTTCTGATACTCACCCGTTTCAAGCGTCATATAGCAGACCTCTATGCCCCAGCCGATAAAGCTCCACACGCAAAAAAGCAGAAACATCTGATACAGGCTGTATCCGAAAAAAGGTATGATCTCCATTGATTCTATCTTTCCTTTCCTGTCGTCACATTACGTCGCAGTCGTTGACCTTCATGCGGAATTTTACTCCGAGAAAATCTGCGGATTTCTTGCAGAGTATCATTCGCTGAAGGAAGATCTCAAAGTATTCCATTACCGAGGAAATACGGTTATCTATCGTAAGATCGAGTATCAGCTCGGTTTTGTCATCGTTAAAATAAAGGTCGGACTTTTCCACCGCAAAATTCACACGGTCATGGATATCGTCCGCAAGATCGGCAACATTTCTGACTCTGCTTCTGCGGACGTCGGTCTTGTCGGCAATGATAAGCGCCGCAGTTATGGCGTTAAGCGGCTGAGCAGTGCCCTCGTCGTGATTTCCGATAGCCGAAATAATATCGCATATCTCGTCGGCAGGCATATTCAGATTATCAAGAAGCCTGAAAGCCATTACAGCGCCGCTCTGAGCGTGGTCCACACGGTTGATGACGTTACCGATATCGTGCATGTATGCGGCGATCATTCCAAGCTCCACCTTGCGCTCGTCGCAGCCGAGTGAGGTCAGAATCATTTCAACATTCCGTGCAACCTTTTCAACGTGGGCAAAGGAATGCTCGGTATAGCCCTGAGCCGCAACCGCAGCGTCGGCATTTTTTATATAGGTATGGATATCGGGATTTTGCTTTATATATTTATATGTGACATTGCTTGCCATATAACCTCCGTGAGCTGTCTTATCGTTTTCATTAAACAGCTTCCTTACAATTATCTTTTTCCGTCATTGATACAAGATTAATTATAATTATACGCAGAATAAAAGTCAAGAATTTTTGCAATTTTTAATCTTTCACGGCGAACATTGTTAATTTATAACAAATGTAATAAATTCCGACAGAATATTTTGTTACCGTGTACCGAATTGTAACCAAATAACCGTTGCACATTTTTGGAAAAGGTTATATAATTAAACAGTAAAAATATGATGCGGCATAAAAACAGAACGCCGTGCGGTTTTTGCGAACAAAAGAACGGAGATGACGCCGGATTTGTTTCCGGCTCCGTTCTGTGCTTTGTGTCAAACTATTTCATACGGCATAAAGCGCAGAAGGAAGGGATGCTGTTTATGAAACTGTTAAAAGCAGTTTTATCTTTATCGGTATTTGCTGCGGTAATGCTTTTCGGCTCGTTTTTTCTGTACGACAGAAACGAAGCCGAACTTACGGATAACGAAGCTATTGCCGCCGATACGGAAGAAACCGACGCTTCGGAGGAAATATCCGCCGCAGCCGAGGGTACGACATTTACGGAAGATACTGTAGTATCGGACCCGATACTCGAACCCACAGGCGCAGCGGAAGAAGCCGAAGAGGAGCTTACCGAAATAACATTTACATTTCTCGGGGACTGCATTCTCTCCTCAAATGCGGGAGATACCCGAAAAGACAGCTTTATGGAATACGCAAAATCCGAGCCTGATTCATACTTTTTTGAAAAGGCTCTCCCCTATTATGAGGACAGCGATTTTGTTATCGCCAACAGCGAATTTGTTCTCAGCGACAACACTCTGCCGAAGGTATCAAAAAGCGGAACGGCATTCTGGTTCAAATCACCTACTTCATTTACTTCCATACTCAAAGCAGGAAGCGTTGACATAGTTTCCATCGCAAACAACCATACATATGATTACGGTGAGGAAGGCTACAACGATACGAAAGCCGCTCTTGAGGCTGCGGAGATAACATGGGGTGACCTTGAAAATCCCGTTTATGTCACAAAGCACGGCATAACCTTCGGCATTATATGCACAAAAATGTTCAACAAAAACTACGATCAGCTGATACCTCCCGTTATTGAGGAGGTCAACAAAAACAGCGATATTCAGATACTTTTCTTCCACGGAGGAACGGAAAAGGAACATATTCCCGACGACTGGCTTGCAGAAATGTGTCACAGCTATGCGGATATGGGAGTTGACCTTATCGTGGGAAGCCACCCTCATGTGCTTCGTCCCATGGAGGAATACAACGGTGTGGATATAATTTACTCCATCGGAAATTTCTGCTACGGAGCAAATCAGCTGCCCGAAAACAGGACGGTTATCCTTACGGAAACCTTCACCTTTGACGAAAACGGCAATTACATCTCACAGGAAGAAAGCTTTGAGCCTTTTTACGTTTACACAGGCACCCACAACAACTGGCAGCCCTCCCCCATCGAAGATCCTCTTGAAAAATCAAAGCTTCTGGCGTTCATGTACGGCGGCAGCAAGCTTCCGTATTAACATGAAATAAGGCGATTTCCAATGAACATTGTTATCAGACAATACAAAAATTCGGACCTCGGCGAAATGATAAAGATATGGAACCGGGTCGTTGAAGAGGAAAACGCTTTTCCGCAGGAGGAGCTGCTTGACGAAAGCACGGGAAAAGCCTTTTTTGAGTCACAGACATATTCCGCCGTTGCCGAGGACATGGATTCGGGCAGGATAACAGGACTTTATATCCTTCACCCGAACAATGTGGGCAGATGCGGACATATCTGCAACGCAAGCTTCGCCGTAAGCACCGAAATCAGAGGGCTTCACATCGGAGAAAAGCTTGTTTCCGACTGCATTATCCAAGGAAAAGAGCACGGCTTCGGAATACTTCAGTTTAACGCCGTTGTGGCAACTAACACTCATGCAAGGCATCTTTATGAGCGCCTTGGATTTACACAGCTGGGAACTATCCCGAAAGGGTTCCGCATGAAGGACGGACATTACGAGGACATCTGCCCTTATTACCGCACACTTTGATATTATGACATTTTTACAGCCGCATACCGATAAGTTCACTTTAATGAAGCTGTCGGCATGCGGCTTTTTAGGGATATCATAAAAATTCAGTAAAATTGCACAAAACTGTATTGACCTTTTCGCAGACAGATGATATAATTCTAAGAAAGTGCCATAAACACATACTTTGAAAGGAACGGATTCTCATGAACAAGACGGTAAAGCTCCGAATCAACCCCGACAAAAAGCTCAGTCACATCAACAAGGAAATATACGGACATTTCTCGGAGCATCTCGGACGGTGCATTTATAACGGTCTTTTCGTGGGTGAAAATTCCGATATCCCCAACAAAAACGGAGTAAGAACGGATATAATCGAAGCTCTCAAGGAAATTGGCATACCCGTTCTCCGCTGGCCCGGGGGCTGCTTTGCGGACGAGTATCACTGGGAAGACGGCATCGGCGACAAGTCCGAAAGAAAAAAGATGATAAACACAAACTGGGGCGGAGTTGTGGAAGACAACAGCTTCGGAACCCACGAATTCATGAACCTTTGCGAGGAGCTTGGCTGCGAGCCTTATATTGCGGGAAATCTCGGCAGCGGAACAGTAAAGGAGCTTTCCGAATGGGTGGAATACATGACCTTCGACGGAGTTTCGCCTATGGCTGAGCTTCGCCGCAAAAACGGCAGAGAAAAGCCGTGGAAGCTTAAATATCTGGGTATCGGCAACGAAAGCTGGGGCTGCGGCGGAAATATGCGTCCCGAATACTACGCCGACGAATACCGCCGATATCAGTCCTTCTGCAAAAATTACAGCGGCAACGAGCTTTACAAGGTTGCCTGCGGTCCGAACGCCAACGACTACAACTGGACCGAGGTCATCATGTCAAGGATACCCTCTTACATGACAAATGCCATATCCCTTCACTATTACACCGTTCCCACGGGCGACTGGAGCAAAAAGGGCTCGGCAACGGATTTTTCAACCGAGGAATACTACAGCACACTGTCCAAGACACGCTATATCGAAGAGCTTATCGACGGTCACAGCAGGATAATGGACAAATACGACCCCGACAAAAAGGTAGGTCTTATCATTGACGAGTGGGGCTGCTGGTACGATGTTGAACCGGGAACAAATCCGGGATTCCTTTATCAGCAAAACTCCATGAGGGACGCTGTTGTGGCTGCCATAAATCTGAACATATTCAACAGTAAGAGCGACAGAGTCGTAATGGCAAATATCGCTCAGGCAATAAATGTACTTCAGGCGGTGATACTTACCGAGGGAGAAAAGATGGTACTCACCCCCACCTATCACGTATTCAAGCTGTTCAAGGGACATCAGGACTCGGAGCTTGTTGAGAGCAGCATACTGAACACCGACTGCGGAACGGACAAATACACCGTTCCCATGATAAGTGTATCCGCTTCCGTCGGCAGCGAAGGAAATCTTCTTGTAACTCTTGCAAACTGCTCCGCCGATGAAAGCTGCACGGTTGAGATAGACCTTGGCGTATCAAGCGGAAATATCATTTCCGCCGAAGTGATAAGCGGCGATATCCACGACTGCAACACCTTTGACGAGCCTGAGAAGATAACCGTTTCGGTGCTTGAAGATATTACCGCAAAGGGTGACGGCTGCATTACAGTTACCCTGCCTCCCTGCTCGGTAGCTTCGCTGAAAATAGCCAAGTGAAGATAATTTGCAGAAAGTGCCTTATCTCCGATATGTCCCCCGACGAATACCTCACAGGACTGAAAGAGTATATAGCCTCCGTTCCTGCGGAAAAGAGAGCCGACTATGATGTTTACAGCCGACGGCTTGAAATATGCAGGGCATGCGAAAAGCTTGTAAACGGAATGTGCGCCGAATGCGGCTGCTATGTGGAGCTGAGAGCATTAAAGCCACATATGTACTGCGCTTCATCGGAGAAAAAATGGTAAAATTTCCTTTCTTTTTGCAGGGTGTCGGGCATGATATCGGCAATAAAAATATACGTATCGGGTATGCAAAAGCTAAAGATAACCGTTTTTTTGCCGATATAAATGTTGTGAAGCTTCTGAGGATGATCCTATATCCAAAGTAAAAGCTTACTTCAACAGAACGGGTTAAATAATTTGAGTCATTCATCAATTCGGAGTATTTATTATGAAATATATGGGAATGCGTAACAGAATAATGCTGTTTACAGTTATCCCTGCTGCCGTGATACTTACAATAGCAGCGGTCATTATGACATTCTTTGTCAGCGGAATGATCAATTCGGTATTCCGAACGGGTGCTGCAAGCAGGACGGAGCTTACATGCAGCAGGATAGACATCTGTTTGCAGGAGTACGTTTCGGTCGCCGAAAGAATGGCGGACGAATCCTGCATGGAAAACTTTCTGAAAACTGTGGACGACAGGGATTCACTGCAGGATAACGCATACTACAGTCAGGTTTTATCCAAGCTCGATTCGGTAATAACTCAGCGCAGCAGCTTTGCTTCCACCACCTGGACAGCGTCTGTTGACAAGCCGAATATCCTTTTCACGAATTCCTCCTGCGGCTGGACTGCAAGGGACGATTTCGACGTGACATCAAGACCATATTACCAACCGTTTTTGAATATCGGCTGCAGTGTTTATATAAGCGACCCCTACATTAACGAGATAGACGGCAAATATGTCATTTCCGTTGTTTCGGCAGTAAGGGACAGCCGCACGGGACGAAGGATAGGACTATGCGGAATTGACATAGATATGGATTCGTTCAACGACAAGCTTGCTTCCCTCTCCATGAACGAAAAAAACGAAATCTTTATCCGTTCGGGCAACGGTCTGACGGTTTATGCAAAGGATATTGAAAAACAGTTTGCCGATTTTTCAAATCTCCGCCTGCAATTTATCGAAAACGACGGAATCATCGGCAACTACAGGATACTTGACACGGACATGATCGGCACTTCCGAACTCATTACCGACAGCAGCTGGACAGTTTATGCTCTGGAACGGACCTCAGGCATAAAAAACGTTATATCCACATATTCGGCAACAACTGTCGGATTATTCGCACTGATAATCGTTATGCTGAGTATTCTGCTTGTTATCGTTTCGGGAAAGATCGCAAAGCCTCTTCAGGACTACACAAGGTGTATCAACAACATTCATCTTGACAGCAGTGACGTTGAAAACGATGATGAGGACAACCAGTTCCTTGTTCCCGCAGGCTGCCGTGAGCTTGAGCATTTCGCCATTGGCTTCAACGCACTTATTGACAGAAACCGCCAGATCGTGGGTCAGCTCAAGGAAATGAACATAGCTTCGGAAAAAGAAAGAAAGCTATATCAGACGGCGCTTGAAAGCTCCTCGGACGTTGTTTTTGAGTATGATATAGAAACCGATGTGCTGATATCCTACGGCTCCATATGGGACAAAACTGCGCCAAAGACATTACAGGACGAAACACGCAGCTTTATCGGCTCTTTTATCCAAAAAGAATGCTTTGTATTTACCGACCTGAACAGCTTCCGCAACTTTTTCGCCATAGCCGAATGCGATGAGCCGGTCAGATTCGGATACACCGACGACAGCGGCACAACAAGTTGGTACAGCTGCGAAGGAACACCTATCTTCGGCAGTGAAAACGCTAAGACGAAGCATAAAGCTCCCGTTAAAATTGTCGGAAAATTCCGCAATATAGACGACCTTGTTTCACTGAAAAACGTTGCGGAATGCGACGCTCTTACGGGATTTCTCAACAAGATATCCACCGAAAAGCACATTTCCGCATATCTTGAAAAAACAAGTTCGGAGAGCGGTCTTATGCACGCCGCTGCCCTTATCGACATTGACAACTTCAAAAATCTTAACGACAAGCTGGGGCATGCCGCAGGCGATGACGCCCTTGTTGAAATATCCTCGGTCATTCGTTCGGTGCTCCGTGAAAACGACATACTCGGACGAATCGGCGGAGATGAGTTTTTCGTGTTTATGAAAAAGCTGCCTGACAAAGAGGCTGCCGAAAAGATATTCCGACGGGTATGCGAAAAGATACAGAAAACCTATACAAGTGCAGGCGGCATATCCGTTACCGTTTCCGCAAGTATAGGCGTATCTCTTTGTCCCAACCACGGAAGGGATTTTGAGTCCCTTTACTCAGCCGCAGATATTGCCATGTATATCACAAAAACCAAGGGTAAAAACGGATTTACCATATATGACGGCGAGGAACGTCCCGAATATCACAACTCACGAACTTAACTATAAAAGGGGCTGCTGCAGCCCCTTTTTTCTTGTTCAACATCATCGGAACTTCGGCTGTTTCAGCCCTGCACCCTTTGATCCATATTAAAAATCAGTTTCCAGTTTCCATTTGTTTTTTTCCATGTTGATGTTATATGAAAGGTACCCTCCAGATCCTTGTTCCGTAAATCGGACACCTTTGTAGATATTACATAATGCACCTGACAAAGCTCAGCCAACTCTGCCACCGTTTCAAAGGCTGTGATATCATATGAAGCAATATCGAACTCACTTACCACCGCAGCATATTCCGCACCGCTGCATCTGTATCCGCCGCATACCATCACAGCGTCCCCATCGACAAGCTCAAGGAAAGCTTTTGCATCTCTGTTTTTGGCAGCTTCCCACATTGCTGTTTCGTATTTTCTTATCATGGCAATTTTCTCCTTTTAGCTAAGGAACCACTGATTTTTCGCATAATTATATCACACACCTGCTCTCCTGTCAAGAAAAATATTCACGAATATCCCTGCATTATATATTATTGACACGGCATGGAAAGTAAGCTATAATATGATAGAGAAAACGCACGTTAACTTATTCATATGCATAAAGATGATAAGACATAAAGTGTGTCTTCACCACCATCTCCGCATCAAATTTGCCAAAATTCAAAATGAAAAGCAAAAATGTTATATTGCATAAAAAACCCCTTAAACGGCTTTAACAAACCATTTAAGGGGAAGATACATGGTGCCGGTAGTCGGGGTCGAACCGACACGGTATCGCTACCAACGGATTTTGAGTCCGTCACGTCTGCCAATTCCATCATACCGGCAAATATTTATGCCACGAAAGCAACAATAATATTTTAACACATTTTCATCTGTATGTCAAGCATTTTGATGAAGTATACCGCAAAAAAATCCATAATTGTTCAAACAATCAAAAAAAGAAAGGTGATAAGATCATGTGGAACGGAAAAATGAAAGCCGTAACGCTCAGCTATGACGACGGCGTTGTATACGACAAAAAGTTTGTTGAGATACTCAACTATTACAACGTAAAATGCACCTTCAACCTTAATTCGGGCATTCAGACCTATGCCGACAGCTTCGACATCGAGGGGCATGACATTCACCGAATGAACATGGCAGGGCTGCCCGAGCTTTACAAGGGACACGAGATAGCCTCTCACACTCTCACCCATCATTCCCTTACGGATATGGACCGTGACACCGTTATAAACGAGGTCATGAGAGATAAGGCAAATCTGGAAAGCCTTTTTGAATGCACCGTCAGCGGAATGGCATATCCGTTCGGCGCATATAACGATACCGTCGCAAAGCAGCTTGCGGAATGCGGCATAAAATACGCACGCACCGTATGGGACAGCGAAGCCTTTGACCTTCAGGACGATCTGCTCACCTTCCGTCCCACCTGCCGCCATGAATCCCCAAAGCTTTTCGGGCTGCTTGACCGTTTCATTCACTCTGAGCCCGAGAAGCCGCAGCTGTTCTATCTCTGGGGACACAGCTATGAGTTCCATGTTCATGACAACTGGGACATTATCGAAAAATTCTGCCGCATAGTTTCCTCCGACGACAGCATCTTTCTCGGAACTAACAGCGAGGTTTTCGGACTTTGATCACTCAAGCGACAGTTTTTCTATATCATCGTCCGAACGTATCCATATAAGCTTTTCGGGATATTTGTTCAGTATATCCTCATACAGCTTTCTGTTTTTGTCAAAATCCTTTGTCCATCGGCTCATAAGGCGGTACAGCCGGAAATTCGGCTTGTAGTGACATTTTTCAAGCCCCAGCTTCTGCTTGAAATATCGCTTCCAAAGTCTGCGGCAGCGAAGCTTAAGCGGCGTATCAAGATAAATTATCCTTTCCGCAAGGTCGAAAAGGCATCGCTGACTTTCCCTGTATGTGCCCTCGATTATCCAATCGCCGCCCTTGTCTATCTCCTCGATTATCTGCCGCTGCTCTTCGGGCAGATGCTTGCGCTGATGATCGTCGTCGAAGCCCCATGCAATGCAGTCCCCCTCAAAAAAAGGGATACCGTACTGCTGTGAAAGGCGGCGTGCAAGGGTGGTCTTTCCGCTTGCCACCGAGCCGAATATATATATTTTCACTCAAACCTCACTCGTTTCATTGTTGATTTGGACAGCACAGATACGGCTCGGCAACTTATTCGGAATTTATAAAACAATAAAACTACAGCCGATATTCCATTTGAATATCAAACGGTTCATTTTCGGAGATCTCCTTATTTACCTCCGCAGCTTCAACACAGCCCAAGCTGCGGTACGCTGCCTGACTTTCTTTTGACGAATGCGCCGAAATATATAATTTTTTTGCCCCTATCGCTTTTGCTTCCGTACACGCCAATTTGAAAAGCTTTTTTCCGATGCCTTTTCTTCTGAACGGCTCCGATATATGAAACAACTGCAATTCTATGTATTGATCCTCGCTCCCGAAAAGATCCTTCGATAAATAAATATATCCTACTACTTCATTACCCGAAAAAGCTCCGTATGCAAAGCCGTTGTTGCCAATGCCTGTTATCACTGTTTGAGCTATTTCCCTGCATTTTTCTGTATCCCAATCCTCTGTAAACTCATTTGGCACCAAAACATAGCTGCCATTTACCTTTCTCCAACACTCCGTTACTTCCTGATGTCGGATAAATTTATCCAAAGAATTAACACTAAAGTTTTCATTTGATAATTTTGAATAGTATATTGTTGTCATATATTCTCCTTATATCCTGTTGTCATATTAACACTGTGTGCAAGCTTCGCCTTCTGATATTTATAGTTTACCATATCGTACTGTAAAAATCAACCTGAAAACACACAGTCTTCCGAAAAAATGGCAAAAATTTATAAAAGCCGCCAAAGCTGCGCACGGCAGTTCTGACGGCTTTATATTTTATCGGCGTTTAGGGAAACGCTGAATAAATCGTTTCAGCCGTTTTTCGTCACCCTCTCAGTGACGGATTTTCGAGCGTTCCTCAAAACGGCGAAACGATTGCTTCGCATTATTCAGCGTTTCCCTACAATATACCTTACGGTCTTGCATATCTGAATGATGACCGTCGGAGCAAGAGCAAGAACAACTATCTGCATCAGCTCGCTGCCGCCGAGAGGGGCAATGTTGAAGACCGAATGGAGAGGTGTAATGAAAACCGCTGCGGCAAGAAAAAGCGCTCCTGCAAGAAATGCCACTGCGGCAAAGGGATTGCTCAGAAGTCCCAGCTTTATCAGCGGCTTTTCTCCCCTGCAGTTAAAGCAGCCGAAAAGCCTTCCGAGGCAAAGGGCGGCGAATGCCATTGTGCTTGCAGCTTCGGGACTTGTACGCAGTCCAATATGATATGCAAAAACAGTTCCAAGCGCAAGCAGGACTGCCTGTGAGAGCATGGAACCGGCCATTTTCCCGGTCATGATACCCTCGTCGGGATCTCTCGGCTTCACGGTCATTACTCCGCCGTCCTCCTTTTCCATGCTTATAGCTATGGCAGGAAGAGAATCGGTAAGCAGATTTATAAAAAGCAGCTGCACCGCAGTAAAGGGCATGGGCAGTCCGAGGAGGACGGTATAGAGGACCGTCATTATCCCAGCAGTATTTCCCGAAAGGAGACCAGCTATGAAAAGTCAATAGAAAAGAGTGAGAATTAACAAATAAT
>JBJERW010000099.1:0-3639 GCA_051882475.1 Huintestinicola sp.
GAAATATGCGACAGCTTTGAAAGCATGAAGGAGAGCGTCAGAACGAACGCCGAAAATACAGCCTCGGTTTTGACCTTGGCATCGGGAACAAAGGACGGCGTGAAGGTAAGCGCCGATCAGATGAACGAGCTGCTTGGAGCAATGAGGGAAATGTTCAGCTCCTCAAAGGAGATACGCTCGATAAACGATACGATAAGCGACATTGCATTCCAGACCCATTTGCTTGCTCTTAATGCTGCCATTGAAGCTGCGTCTGCGGGAGCGGCAGGAAAAGGTTTTTCGGTTGTTGCGGACGAGGTAGGAGAGCTTGCAACAAAATGCGGAGAAGCCGCTTCACGCACAACGGTGCTTATCGAACGGACAGTGAGTTCGATAAGCACCGGAATGGAGCTTGCAGAAAAGGTTTCCGCATCTTTCTGCACAGTCGAAGAAAATACTGACGAGGTGGAAAAGAATATTGCGGATATCTCGGCTTCCTCCGAGGAACAGGCAGCATGCATTGCCAGCGTTTCGGATAAAATGAAAAAGATATCTTCGGTTGTGGAAAACACTTCTGCTTCTGCTGACAAAGCCGCAGAAATAAGCGAAAAACTGAAAACAGAATCGGGAGCACTCAAAAAGCTTGTGTCAAAATTTACTTTGGTCAAAAAGGACATATGATAATTTGGAAACGCAATATAATGCGAAACGGTTTGATAAGTGTTTCCCAAGCTGTCGAATATTTCATCTATGCAGTCGGTTCTTTTTAGAAATATTAAACGTTTTCTTAAACAGATATTTACAATTAGCGAACTAAATATTTATACCATTCATCAGGCACTTATGGTATACTGTAGGTAGTATATTCCTCCGTTTCAGACAGAGGAAATTAAGGAGTGCTTATATGAAAAAAATACTTGCAATGATAATGTCCGCTGCTATGACTGCGGCAATCTTCACAGGCTGCGGCAAGACAGCAGACAAGCCTGCCGATAACAGCGCTGCTGATGTGACAAATGCTTCGGTATCCGAGGCAGACCTCCCCGATTCCGAGGCAGCCTTCCCCGATATCGCTATACCGGACAACGCTGTTGACTTTGCCAAATCTATGAAGCTGGGCTGGAATCTGGGAAACACCCTTGACGCTGTTACAAGCAGCAGTCTTGATTCGGAAACCTTATGGGGTCAGCCTAAGGCTACAAAGGAGCTTATAGGGTTTGTTAAGGATTCCGGCTTTACTACCATAAGAATCCCCGTTTCCTGGGGACAGCATACCACCGATGATAACTACACCATTGACCCTGCATGGATGGCTCGTGTAACCGAAGTCGTTGATTATGCAGTTGAAAGCGGACTTTACATAATCCTCAATTCACACCATGACTGCGACTACTACTATCCCACCGAGGAGAAATATGCCGAGGGTGAAAAGTATCTGAGGTCAATATGGACCCAGATATCCGAGAATTTCAAGGATTATGACGAACGACTGATATTCGAGGGTATGAACGAGCCTCGTCTTACGGGCACCAACAAGGAATGGTGGTTCTCTGACAACGATGAAGAAGGCGTCGCTTCCATTAAGACTATCGTGAAGTACAATCAGATATTTGTTGATACCGTTCGTTCAGGCGAGGGTTACAACAAAACACGCTTCCTTATGGTCCCCAGTAATGCGGCAGCACCTCAGAATGCCCTCAACGCTGCTTTTGAGATGCCCGATGACACCGCAGAGAACCGACTGATGGTTTCCGTTCACGCATATTCTCCCTATGATTTTGCAATGAACGAAGGCGGATACAAGGTATGGGACGGTTCCAAATCGGGTGAGCTTAACTTTATGGATAACCTCAGCACGAAGTTCATCGAAAACGGCTATGGAGTAGTTATCGGTGAATTCGGTGCGACCAACAAGGACAATCTTGAGGACAGAGTTGCCTGGGCAAAGGATTACTGCGGAAAGGCTGCTTCTCTTGGCATTCCCTGCGTACTCTGGGACAACGGCGGCACTAATGTCGGCAGCGAGAACTTCGGTATGATATACAGGATCCCCAAAACTATCCACTACCCCGAACTGCTTGATGCAATGCTTGAAGCTTACAAATAATAGTGTAATCAAATAAAAAATGATGCGGCAATGGAAAATTTCCCTGCCGCATCATTTTTTGTCTACAGTTTTATTGGTTTTTAGTATAATACACCATTGGATATATGAATCGTGAAAGATGATTTTTGTAAAAAACGGAACACACGCAAGTTTTCGACAAGCAAATTGCATTTCAGTTCTGATATTTACAATATTTCCGCATATTGCGATGGTATAATGAATGACATCAAAGGGTGCAACATCAAATTCTATGACGCCGCCTTTATTATACAAAAAACCATTTAAACTGTAGACAAAAAATCTTCGCATAATCCATATATGCAAGATTATGCTCGATTTTTTGTACAGTTTTTAAATGGTTTTTAGTATTAAACTTCATCGTAATTTGAAAGGAAGTATTGTTATGGGTTATCCAAGTGTTGATTTTCTTTATCTGAATGAGGAAGATATGATCGCAGCAGGCGTAAAGGATATGGCAGGATGTATTGAAACAATGGAAGAGATGTTCAAGCTGATGAAGGTCGGCAATTACAGAATGGGCGGCGCAAACGGAAATTCACACGGCTGTATGGTCATGTTCCCCCCCTCATCGCCATTCCCCGAAATGCCCGTTGACGGTCCCGACAGAAGATTTATGGCAATGCCTGCTTATCTGGGCGGCAAATTTGATATGGCGGGCATGAAATGGTACGGTTCCAATGTTGCAAATAAGGAAAAGGGCTTGCCCCGTTCGATACTGATGCTTACGCTCAACGACAAGGACACAGGCGCACCGCTCGCATATATGTCCGCAAATATACTTTCCGCATACAGAACAGGTGCAGTTCCCGGGGTAGGTTACAAGCATCTTTCAAAGAAGGATTCAAAGGTGGTAGGGATCATCGGCCCCGGCGTTATGAGCAAGACGGCTCTTGCAGCGATCATGGCTGTTCGTCCCGAGATAGAAACCATCAAGGTAAAGGGCAGAGGCAAGGCTTCCCTGGAGGCGTTTATCGAACACGTCAAGACGGAATATCCGAGCGTTAAGAATGTTTACGCCGTTGATACGATAGAAGAGGCTGTCCGTGATTCGGATATTGTATCCGCAAGCACCTCCACACCCACAGGCGACCCTGCCGAATATCCTTATATAAAGGAAGAATGGATAAAGCCCGGCGCACTTATCAGTTCTACAGCGGCTCTCAGATTTGATGATGACTTTATCATTAACCGTGCAAGAACGGTTACAGACAACATTATGCTCTACGAGGCATGGGAAGAAGAAATGAAGCCTGATGCATACAACACAGTTCCCATTCCGGCAGTTCGTGTTATGGATCTTATTGCTGAAGGAAAGATGAGCAGGGAGCAGATAGACGATCTGGGTGATATACTTATGGGAACTATCCCCGTTCATCGTGACGAAAATGAGATAATCGTATATTCCATCGGCGGAATGCCCGTTGAAGATGTGGCTTGGGGAACGGTAGTTTACAGAAACGCTCTTGCAAAGGGCATAGGCACAAAGCTTAATCTCTGGAAAACACCGCAGATGATGTAAGGTATGCTGATAC
>JBJERW010000099.1:3739-5839 GCA_051882475.1 Huintestinicola sp.
TAACCGTAATTACGGAGGGAGATATAAAATGAGAATAGATGAACACCCTATACTGGGGACATACGAAAAGGGAAGGACAGTTTCCTTCACTTTTGACGGAAAAGAACTTCAGGGATGCGAGGGCGAGCCTATTGCGATCGCTCTGAAAAACGCAGGAGTTATGGTCCACCGCTACACTAAAAAAGAACACAGACCCCGTGGGATATTCTGCGCTATCGGACGCTGCACAGACTGCGTAATGATAGTAAACGGTCAGCCGAATGTGCGCACCTGCATAACACCCCTTGAAGAGGGTATGGAGGTCAGAACGCAGTACGGCGTTGGCGAAAAAGCGGAAGGGGGCGCTCAGTGATGAAAAGATATGATATGATAATCGTGGGCGCAGGTCCTGCAGGATTGTCCGCTGCTATTGAAGCTGCCAAAAGAGGAATGAAGGTCGTTGTTTATGACGAAAATGCAAAGCCCGGCGGACAGCTTTTCAAGCAGATACATAAATTCTTCGGTTCAAAGGAGCACAAGGCTAAGATCAGAGGCTTTCACATCGGTGAGGAGCTGCTTTCGGAGGCAAATTCTCTGGGCGTTGAGGTCGTTCTGAATGCCATTGTTATCGGAATTTTCCCCGAAAAAGAGGTTACTGTCAAGATAGATGACCATGTAGAGCACGTAAAGGGAGATACCGTTCTTATTGCAACGGGTGCAAGCGAAAATATGGTAACATTCCCCGGCTGGACGCTCCCCGGAGTTATCGGAGCAGGTGCTGCTCAGACTATGATGAATCTTCACGGAACTCTTCCGGGAAAAAGAGTTCTGATGCTCGGTTCGGGAAATGTCGGTCTGGTCGTAAGCTTCCAGCTTATGCAGGCAGGCTGTGAAGTGGTCGCTCTTGCAGATGCTGCTCCGAGAGTAGGCGGTTACGGCGTTCACGCTGCAAAGGTCGCACGCTGCGGTGTTCCGTTCTATCTTTCCCACACCATCGTAAAGGCTGACGGAGATGAGTATGTTACAGGCGTTAACATCGGTGAAGTGGATAAGAACTGGCAGGTCATTCCGGGTACGGAAAAGCATTTTGATGTTGATACTATCTGTCTGGCAGTAGGTCTTTCGCCTATGTCAAAGCTTGCGGATATGGCAGGCTGTGCAATGGAAGATAATCCCGCAAAGGCAGGCTTTGTTCCCACAGTTGACAAGTATGGCGAAACCTCTGTTCCCGGTATATACGCCGCAGGAGATGTTTCGGGTATCGAAGAAGCTTCAAGCGCAATGATAGAAGGACGTATTGCGGGAATTGCCGCCGCTGCAAAGCTGGGCTTTATCTCCGAGGAAGAATGTGAAACGGAAGTTTCAAAGCAGGAGGCAGCACTTGACGGTCTGCGTCAGGGAATGTTCGCCCCCGGTATGAGAGGAAAAATGATAACCGAAACGGATGAGGGCGTAGAGATATCCCGGAATCTTCTGAAAAAGGGATTTGTTGCAGATGATGAGATAGAGCGTTTCCCCGGAGTTACGCATAACACAGGCGTTCACCCTGTTATCGAATGTACTCAGAATATTCCCTGTAACCCTTGTCAGGACGCTTGTCCCAAGCACTGCATAAAGATCGGTAGCAACATTACAGCGCTGCCTGCCATTGACCCCGAACAGAAATGTACAGGCTGCGGAATGTGCGTGGCAAGCTGTTCGGGACAGGCAATATTCCTTGTAAATGAGGATTGCGGCGACGGTACGGCGGAGATAACGCTGCCTTACGAATTTCTTCCTCTTCCCGAAAAGGGAGCAAAGGGTACGGCACTGAGCAGAAGCGGTGAAGCAGTCTGCGAGGCAGAGGTGGTAAATGTCAGAAGCGCAAAGGCATTCGACCACACTCATCTGCTCACAATGAAGGTGCCTAAGGAATACGCAATGAAGGCAAGATTTTTTAAGGAGGCATCTAAGTCATGAACGACAGAAGCAGAGATATAGGCGAATTTGTTCCGCAGACCGATGATGATATGATCGTCTGCCGCTGTGAAGAAATTACAAAGGGCGAAATAAGACGTGCCGTTCACGACGGAATGTTCACCCTTACCGAAATAAGAAGATATCTGCGCACAGGCATGGGAC
>JBJERW010000100.1:0-5752 GCA_051882475.1 Huintestinicola sp.
CTGCAACAAAATTATGCTCGAAAATCCGCACACATTTCTTATGAAGACAGGTTCTGAAAAGCACCGAAATGAAGAAAGGATACCGACACCGTGAAAACATTTATAGATCCGATGAATATTGTTAAGCATATAAAAACCGTTTCGCTGCACCGCAGACTTGTGCGTGAAAACTGTTTTCGTGCGGGGATATATATTCAGGGACTGACCCATGACCTGTCAAAGTTCAGTCCTACGGAATTCTGGATGAGCTGCCGAATGTATCAGGGCACACGAAGCCCCAACGAGGCTGAGCGTGAGGAATACGGCTACAGCTCCGCATGGATGCACCACAAGGGCAGAAACAAGCACCATTTTGAATACTGGACCGATTACGACCCCAAAACAAAGAGGCTTTCGCCTATACCAATGCCTGTGCGCTACGTTGCGGAGATGTTCTGCGACAGAGTTGCCGCAAGCAAGGTTTATATGAAGGAGAATTACACCGACGCTGCTCCGCTGGCATATTTCGAGAAGGGAAAGACCACAAGATTCATTCACCCCGAAACGTCCCGTCAGCTGGAATATCTGCTGAAAATGCTTGCCGAAAAAGGGGAGGACTGTACATTTGCTTTTATCAGGCACATTGTAAGAAAGTCCCGTTTTCCAAGAAAATATTGGTAAATTTTGATATAAATGGCCTGAGATTTTGTGCAAAGTGACATTTTTGTGAAAATCTCAGGCTTTTTTGAAAAAATTTCCTTTTTTAAAATGTATTATAGACAGAAAATCCAAAACCGAAAGGATCGATAAGCGTTATGAAAAACATTTTATCCAAAGTGACTGCTGCTGCATTAGCTGCGGCAATACCATTCTCCTTATCGTTAAGCGTATGCGCCGAAACGGCATCAAAAAGCTCTTCATCATCGTCTTCATCTCAGACCAAGGCAAGAGAGGATCAGGATATGAAAAAAGCATTGACCATAGTTAAAAGCAGGATAACCATACCCGAGGACTGCACTGTTTTTAATTACAATGTTTCGTCCCAAAACGGCACGAACAACTTCTCTTTTTCATGGAAGAATGAGTCGGGAAACAAGGGAGTTAACGTTGATATATCGGGCGGTATTATCATTCAGTATTATCGCTACGACAACAGCGTAAACAGAAAAAGCAAGCCGTCCTTTGCGTCTTTTTCCGATGAGCAGTACATTGCAAAGGCAACAAAGTGGCTGGAAAAAGTCAATCCGTCAATGAAAGATGCACTTTTAAATCAAGGCGTGATCGTATCTCTTTCGGGAGATGAGGTCATATTGGATTTTGGACGGAGCTATAACGGGATCGAAGTAAGGTCTTATGATAACTCTGCCACGATCACTATGGACAAAAAAACAGGCGAGGTAATAAACTATTACGGCTGCTGGTGGGAAAACGCCGAATTCAAGGATGCAAAGGACATCGTTTCCGTTGATGATATCAAGGCGGCGTATAAGCGTGATATTGCCATTAAGCCGTGGTATGTGTTTGAATATGACAGCAGCGGAAACATAAAGCAAGTGAACGTCAGATATTCACCTTCGGGCAGCAGGGTCTATGACGCATTTACGGGCAAAAAATCCACCATGCAGGACGATTACAACAAATCCATGAACACTGACGATTACGTCAATGCAGGAGCAGGCATGGACGGAGCTGTGACCGAGGAATGCGATGAAGAAGTCGCAGAAGAGGAAGTAAAATATTCCGCCCAAGAGGTTGCGGCAATGCAGGAGCTTGGGGATATGCTTACCACCGACGAGATACGCAAGGTCCTTGAAAAGGACAAATATCTCGGGCTTACGAAAAAATATCTGCTTTCAAGCTCAAATCTCGGAAAGAACAGCTATGCCGAATGCGGATACGCATGGAATCTGCGCTACAAGCAGAACAACGAAAAGGTATATGCGACCATAAACGTTACCGCCGACGCAAAATCGGGTAAGGTCATCAGCTTCTATAGATCATACAGCGACGCTTCCACAAAGGACGCAAAGAATATCGTTGTCAAGGAAGTAAACAGCATTGCAAAGGAAGCGGGAAAATATTATCTCGGGGACAAGTTCGGTGAATATCTTGCCGACACTTCAAACACAAAGCCCTCCGTCGCAACAAAGGATTATACCGAAACTATCAGAAATCTCTATTTTTACCGCTATGTGAACAATATTCAGGTAAGCGGCAACAGCGTCAATATAAGCGTAAACAGCAATGGTGATGTTATGAGCTTTAACTACACCTATACCGACGCAGACTTCGGCGACGGAAAAATCCTCTCCAAGGCAAAGATATACGAAAAGCTTTTCGAGCAGAAGGAGTTCCTGCTTTATTATGACGGCTTCACCGATCTTGCATCAAAGCCCCATACATATCTTTGCTATGAAATGCCGAGCTGGAACATAAACGGCGTAACGGGCAAGCTCTGCAACTGGGACGGCTCCGCTATAAAGGAAAGGACAGACGACACCGAATGCACCTACACCGATATCGGCGGAACACCTTACGAAAATGAGATAAAGACCCTTTACAGATATGGCGTAAAGCTCAGCGGCAGTGACGGAAAATTCCTGCCGAAAAGCAGCATGACCGTTTCCGAATTCAGACAGCTGCTCAGCAGAGTATCATCGGGTTCGTATTATTACTACGAGGAGCCTGTCGAGGAAGAAGTTGAGGAAGTCGTTGAGGACGGTACGAACGCCATGAAGCGTTCGGAAATGGCAAAGCTCTTTGCGCAGACACTTGTTTCCGATGAGGTCGCAATGCTTAAAGGAATATACAAGTCGCCCTTCAAGGACGTTTCCGATTCACGCAGCGATATCGGATATATTGCCATAGCATACGCAATGGGAGCGATAACCGCCGATTCTGACGGAAAATTCCGCCCCGATGATATTGTTACAAGAGAATATGCAATGCACGTTATTTACACGTATATCTACAATATGTCGAAAGCATAAGTTAATTAAATAACTAAGGAAAATCGGACGCCGTGAAGCATTATTGCGGCGTCCGATTTTTTTCAGCTGCTTGCCTCGGAAGTATGATTGTTTTTCGGAGAAAAAAGTCTGCACAGCAGCTCCTTTGCAGGCTCAACGAAAAGATATGCCGTTACAGCCGCAAGGACGAAAACCGTCAGCGATAGTTTTTCTCCCGAAAAATCCGCATGGAACGCTTTTGCGGCGATACAACCTATCTCACAGCATAATAATCCTTTCATACAGGGAAAAAGGACGTACCTCCACGGAGAAAATACCGTCCCCGATTCACGGCAGACAACATATATCCTTGCAAGATTGCTTAGGACATTGCTTGCATAGTAGGATATGAGCACCCCACTGAATCCGAGCTTTCGGACGAAAATTATGACGCAGGCTATCCTTACGGCGTATTCGATAAGGGAGTTTACCGTTGAAAAATTCTGTCTGCCCATGCCCTTTAGCATTCCCTCAAGGATAATCTCAAGGTAGATAAAGGGGATAACGGGAGCAAGGATAACAAGTGACCTGCCCACAAGACCGTCTGACGGGCAGATGATATTTCCAAGGTTTTTTCCGCCGTAAAGGAACATTACCGCAACGAAAAAGGCATAGGAAAAGGTTTTGGAAAAGGTGTTGTCGGTAAGTGTGCCAAGCCTTCGGCGGCGTTCGGCTTTGTCGGATATCCTGTTTGCCTTTGCGGATTCTGGCACGATAATGTTCGACATGCTTGTCAGCACTGCGGATGGGAAGAAAATGGCAGGCATAATCATTGCCTCGAACATTCCGTACTGACTGAGGGCTGTTTCGCTTGACATGCTGAATTTTAGCAGAGCGGCAGGGACAAGGACTTCATTTGCGGCGGACATCATCATCTGAACATAGCCGCTGAGGAGTATGGGAAAGGTGTTTTTCAGATATTTTAGGGGGGTATCCGTAAGGAGAGGGACAGTGCAGACGGGCAGCGTTCTGAAATCCTTATATGCCTTGATATACATACTCAGAAAATAGAAAAAGCTTACCGCTTCTCCCACAAGAATGCTTGCGGCTATCATTATGTAGAAAAAATCCGTTCCGCCGTAAAAATGCAGTCCCAAAAACAATGCCGACCATTTTGCGGCAAATTCGATCAGGTCGCCCTTCATGGGAACATTGACCCTGCGAATACCGTGAAAATATCCCTTTATGCATGAGCCTGCCGAGGCAAAGGGCAGACTGAGCGCAATAAGCCTTACCGCCCCCGAAAGCTGACTGCTCTTCACAAGGCTGCCGATATCCTCCGAAAAGACTATGGAAAGGAGCATAAAAAGGGTGGAAAGGCAGAGGGAAAAGGTCAGGGCGTATTTCATTATCCTGCTGTAATTTTCGCACCCTGCCCCCCTCGCTTCGGAAATAAAACGTCCTGTGGATATAAAAATATTTCCGTTTGCAAGGACCATAATAAAGCTGAACAGGGAGAATATCAGCGACATCAGTCCCACAGCCGCAGTTCCCGCACGTTCGGACAAAATTACATTGAACACCATGCCGCAGGTCTGCATAGCAAAGGAAAGTGCCGTAAGCTTAACGGTGTCACGGATTATATTATCCTTGAATATCTTTTTCATGGGATAGGCTTCCTTTCGGTTTCATTATTCCGTCAGGAAATTATATTCGGATATTTTACAGAATATTATACCACGTTGGGAATTCCGATTCGTATATCTGGTCAAGCTCATGATAGATGGACTGTATTTCCGCAGTCAGCTCGTCGCTGTCATTTGCAAGCAGAGGAGTTATCCTTGCAACGGAAACGTTAAGCTGCTGAAGATGATCGTCGTGCACGATAACGGTGACCGCTCTTTCGTAGCTGTGCCATGCGTCGTTCAGCTCGTTTGATTTTTCAAGCGCCGCCTGCCTGTCGCCGCTGTCGTAAAGTATCTGTACCTGCTCCACGATATCCTTGAACTTGTTGTTCTGATAATTCAGTATGAACAGAGTGCAGGTGGAGTATATCATTATTCCTATCGTAAGCCACAGCGCTATTTTAACTCTTGCCAATTTTATTATCCTTTCCCGTACGCTTAGTAAGCTCTTTTTTTATTATGGTGTAGCTCCCTGCGGTTTCCGCCGTCATTATATAGACTTCGGGAGCGGTAAGGGAGTTTTCGTTCAGTATCGCATCAAGCCATTGTTCACCAAGACCCAGCCGCTTCAATGAGGACTTCATAATATTTCCGTCCATTATAACAACTGCGGGGGGATCGTTCGATGAGTTTTTTATGGCGATATCCTCGTTGGTAACGGGACGGTTGGGGAATTTCGGATAAACGTTCACCTTTCCCGTAGTTTCCACAACGGCAAACTGCACCTGATTTATGTCGAATATTCCCTGCGCCCTGATAGCTTCCATAAGGTCGTCGGTGGAAAAACGGAGATTGTACATCTTCTGCTGATCAATTTTTCCGTCGCTTATGATAATAACAGGCTCGCCCGACATAATGGAACGCATTTTCTTCGATTTCATGCTTATCCACGACATCAGCACGTCAAGACATACAAGGGTAAGGATAGGCAGAAGTCCCGTGATAAGGGGTATGCTTGAATCCTCAACGGGGAGTGTGGCGATGTTTGATATAAGTATGGTCACAGCAAGCTCCGAAGGCTGAAGCTCGCCTATCTGACGCTTTCCCATGAGCCTTACCGAAAAAATCAGAATGCAGTAAACTATTACCGCACGGATAAATACAATAGTCATCTTGCTGTATATCCCTTTCATTTTTTAT
>JBJERW010000101.1:0-25661 GCA_051882475.1 Huintestinicola sp.
AAAGCAGGTCAGCTTATCACTAAGGAAGCCGTAAACAGAGGTCTGGACGTTACCGCAGTAGTAAGAGGCGAGAACAAGTCAGCTGCAAAGAACGTTATAGTAAAGGATCTGTTTGACCTTACGGCAGACGAGCTCAAGGACTTCGATGCAGTTGTTGACGCATTCGGTGCTTGGAATCCCGATACTATACCTCAGCATGGCACATCTCTCAAGCACCTTTGCGAAATTCTCAGCGGAACAGATACTCGTCTTCTTATCGTTGGCGGTGCAGGAAGCCTTTATGTAAATCCCGAACACACAGTTCAGGTTATGGACGGTCCCGACTTCCCCGAAATGTTCAAGTCACTTGCAGCCGCACAGGGCAAGGCACTTGATGACCTTAGGACAAGAAACGATGTAAAATGGACATATATCAGCCCCGCAGGCGATTTCCGTGCAGACGGAGAAAGAACAGGAAAATACATTCTCGGCGGCGAAGAGCTTGTGCTGAATTCCAAGGGCGAGAGTGTTATCAGCTATGCGGATTATGCCATAGCTATGGTTGACGAGATAGTAAGCGGCAGTAATATCCGCAAGCGTATCAGCGTGGTTTCCGAATAATATAAAGGGGCTGTCGGAATACGGCAGTCCCGTTTTCCATGAAAGGAATGTCTGTGATGACAAACGATGAGAAATTATTGTACCTTATAAAATATCTCCTTGCAGAGAATACGCAGTATAAAAATACACAGATACCCGATGACAGAAAGTCACGCTTTGACCTTTTCCGAAGCCTTGTGAATATCCGTCCGCCAATGCCGATAGATGATATTTTTCTGAAGATGCAGGACGAATTCCTGCAAGAGGAAATTACAGCAAAGGGAATTGTTGATATTGCCGATATGAAGCCCGTCAAGGATAATATTTACCTTTGGAAAGGGGATATTACTGCGCTGAAATGCGGTGCAATAGTCAATGCGGCAAATTCGCAGCTGCTCGGCTGTTTTCAGCCATGTCATTCATGCATTGACAATGCTATTCACACTTTTTCGGGAGTACAGCTTCGTCTTGAATGTGCGGGAATTATGGAAAAGCAGGGGCATAACGAGCCTACGGGACAGGCAAAGCTCACATCGGCATATAATCTGCCTTGTGAAAAGATCATCCACACGGTTGGTCCGATAGTGGACGGTATGCTGACGGAAAAGCATTGCCGTCAGCTTGAAAGCTGCTATATATCCTGTCTGAAATCGGCTGTCGAAAACAGTATCGACAGCATAGCATTCTGCTGTATCTCAACGGGTGTGTTCGGGTTTCCGCAAAGAGAAGCGGCTGAAATTGCAGTGGATACGGCTCGTAGATATTCGAGAATGATAAAGGTGATATTCAATGTTTTCAAACAAAGCGACTATGACATTTACAGAGAGCTGCTCACGACTTAAATTTGAAATTGAAAGTGCCGACTGCATTATTATCGGTGCAGGAGCAGGGCTGTCGACGGCGGCAGGTTTTGCCTATTCGGGTGAGCGTTTTGAAAAGAATTTCGGGGATTTTATAGAAAAATACGGCTTCAAAGATATGTATTCGGGGGGATTTTATCCCTTTGATTCATTGGAGGAGCATTGGGCATATTGGTCGAGATACATTTACATTAATCGTTATTCCGATACCGAAAACGGCGTATATAAACGACTTTTTGAGCTTGTTTCCGACAAGGATTATTTTGTTCTGACAACCAACGTAGACCACCAATTCCGGAAAGCAGGATTTGTCAAGGAACGACTTTTCTATACACAAGGTGATTACGGACTTTTTCAGTGCCCTATGCCCTGCTGCGATAAAACCTATGACAATGAAGAAGTTATCCGCAGAATGTATGCGCATCAGAAGGATATGCGTATCCCCTCGGAGCTTATTCCTCGCTGTCCCGAATGCGGCAGACCGATGACAATGAATCTGCGCTGCGATAACAGTTTTGTTCAGGACGAAGGCTGGCACAATGCCTCAGAGCGTTATGATGAGTTTATCCGCAGTCACAGAAATATGCACATGCTTTTTCTTGAGCTGGGAGTGGGCTTCAATACACCGGGAATTATAAAATATCCTTTTTGGAAAATGACCGCCGAGAATATCAATGCTTTTTATGCCTGTGTAAATTTCGGAGAAGCCTTTTGTCCCGATGAAATAATGGGAAAGTCAGTTTGTATTGATGGGGATATTGCTGATGTACTTGAAAATATATTATACTAATCCCCGATAAAAGTGCAGACAAAAAAACGAGCATAATCCATATATGCAAGATCATGCTCGTTTTTTGTGCAGTTTTTAAATGGTTTTTAGTATTATTCAGCGTTTCCTTAGGGTGCAGCAATATGCCGCCAATTGGGTGCAGGCTCAGCCTGCCTCAGCATATACTGTACTTTCGGTTCAATCAAAGTTATGTTACCGAGCCAAGAATTTTCAGTTAAAAATAAACTACGAAACGCTTGGGTGCAGGCTCAGCCTGCCTCAGCCTGTACTGTAAATTTCGGTTCAATCAAAGTTACGTTACCGAGCCAAGAATTTTCAGTTAAAAATAAACTATGAAACGCTTGGGTGCAGGCTCAGCCTGCTGCCTTTTGGCGGTATGCCCAGAATTTGTTCAGACAGAAGTTTATGGGTACGTTAACGAAAATGTTGAGTATGGGACCTAAGTCTACCGCAAGCTCGTGATTTGTAAAGGAAAAGCCTATGCCGTTTGCAAGGTCGGTCAGCGGCTGAGTGAAACGCTCTATCTTAATGATGTCTATCCAAAGAGTCAGCAGAACGCTGTTCAGAAAAAGTCCCGTAAAAGCATATGCCGCATAGGTTTTCAGCAGTACCTTCCACCATACCCTCTTCTCGGCGTTTTCGTCCTCCTTGAAAACAAATTTCGTCTGCCATAGAAATGCGTGAAGAACGCTTATAACAAACGCCAGAATATTTGCGGCAATATAATGACACCCTGCCGCCACTGCAAGCATATAAATTATCTGAGAAACAAGCGTGTTCAGTACGCCTACCATACCGAACTTTATTATTTCCGTCAGTGTTTTTTTATTTTTCATCGGTTTCCTCGTTTTCACCTATGATCTCAACGCCTCGGCTTTTCAGCTCGTCACGCTGCCCGTCCGAAAGCTGTCCCTTTGATACATACAGCTTTTTCAGCGAGCTAAGCTCTGTGACCGCCGATATATCCTCCGCAGGGATATTTTCAATATTCAGTATCTCAAGCTTATTAAGCTTTGAAAGGACGGACAGATCGGTTACCTCGGTGTTTTTGATATTGAGAGATGTAAGCTCAGCCATTTCCGAAAGACAGGATATGTCGCTGCATTTGCAGCCTTCGATGCTGAGCTTTTTCAGCCATGTTATGCCGCCGAGAAAGGAGATGTCCTCAAGGTCGGTGCAGTATGAAAAAACTTCCTCAGTCTGCTTTGATATGTCCTGCACAAAGGCTTCGTCCTCAACGGTCAGACTGTCGGTTATTTTATATTTGTAGGGGGATATGCTCAGGCTTTCCATTCGGTCAAGCTTCGACAGGTTTTCAAGTCCCTCCTCCGTCATAAGAGTAAGACTTACGTTTTTGTCGCCTGCGATGTAATATTCGCCGTCTATCTCGTACATCAGCGGATTGTCCGAAAAGAAGTCCATTGATATATTAAGCAGAAAAAATGCAAGTATGACCGCCGCCAGTATCAAAACCGCTTCAATGATCCGTTTTTTCAAATCCCGATCATTTTCCCGAAAAAGGGAAAATGCCTCCTTTCAGCATATAGCATAGTATCCCCTGTATTTCCCTTAATTCCCTCAATTCCCTTAATTATTTTTCAGCCTGTCAAGAGTTTTTCTCAGCGCCGTTACAGCCTCTTCGGGGGCGTTTATATCCATGACAGTTTCCTCCATAGGGCATACACCCGTTCCCGAACGGTTTTCTATCATATCGGCAAGAGTGCCGCAGCTGTGAGGGATACCCTTTTCGGTCAGAAAAGCGTCGGCGGCTTTGCTCATTACCTTGCCGTAAACCGAGGCTATGCCCATGTATGCAAACAGCATTGCGGCTGCCTTGCCAACAATAATATCTGCTCCTCCAAAGCCTTTGAAGTCATAATTCCCCTCGGCACGTTCAAGCAGGGGGATTATGCCCTTCCGCACATCTGTGGATATGGCATTATCGGAGCAGAGAACGCAGGTGTATCCGCCGCTTTCTAATATTTCCTTGGCTTTTTCAAGTGGGGTCATGGTGTGTTCCTTTCGATTAAGGAAACGCTGAATAATGCGAAGCGATCAATTCAGCGTTTTCCTAATGTTATTGTCTTTCAACGGTGATGACATCGGGTATCTTGCGTATCCTTCCGATAAGGGTCGTAAGCTGATTTACTCCCGCAATGCTGCAGGTCATGATAAGGTTTGCATTGCCGTTTTTGAGCACCTTTGAGGTGACCTCGGTAACGGGTATTCGCATATCCGCCGTAACTGCCGAAACATTTGCAAGGAGGGAAAGGCTGTCGTAGGAAACGATATCCAGAGTTGCCTTGAATATGGGATTGTCGTTTTCCTTTGCGTTTTCAGCCCATGTGACCTCCACCCAGCGGTCAAGCTCATTGCCCGACCTGAGGGCTTCCACATATTTTGCACAGTCCTTTTTGTGGACTGAAACGCCGTGACCCTTTGTGATAAAGCCGATAACTTCTTCTCCCGGCAGAGGATTGCAGCATTTTGAAAGCTTTACGTCGATATTGCTTTCGCCGCCCACGATGATACCCGTGTTGCTCTTTTTGGGAGTGAAGGGAATAGGCTTTGTTTCTGCTGCGGAATACTGCTTGACATAGTTATCCTTCAGCCGCTGCATTATCCTTGAAAGAATTATTCCGCCGTAGCCTACCGCCGCATAGAAGTCGTCAAGCGTTGCGCAGTTGTGGCGCTTCATGTCATCGGCAAGGAATTTCGGCAGATCCTCCCCGGGGATATTGATGCCGTTGCGCTTGAACTCGTGTTCAAGGTCTTCCTTGCCCTTTGCAACGTTCTCCTCACGGCGTTCCTTTTTGAACCATGAGCGTATCTTGGACTTTGCCTCGTTTGTCTTGCAGATGTCGAGCCATGCTCTGTTGGGACCGTGGTCGGGTGATGATGATGTTATGATCTCGACTATCTCGCCCGTAGTCAGCTGATAATCAAGAGAAACAAGCTTTCCGTCAACCTTTGCGCCCTTCATCTTGTTGCCGACTTCCGTATGAATGGCATATGCAAAGTCGATTATGGTCGCTCCCATGGGCAGGGTTATCATGTCGCCCTTGGGGGTGAATGCGAAAATATCCTCGGGGGAAAGGTCGCTCTTGATGGTGCGGACTATCTCTTCAACATCGTCCGTTTCCTGCTGAGCTTCGATTATCTGCCTTATCCATGCAAGACGGCTTTCAAGCTTGTCCTTGCCCTTGATGCCTTCCTTGTATTTCCAGTGGGCGGCGATACCGTATTCGGCGGTGTAGTTCATGTCAACGGTACGTATCTGCACCTCGAAGGGTATGCCCTCCCTGCCGATAACGGTGGTGTGCAGGGACTGATACATATTCGCCTTGGGAGTAGCTATATAATCCTTGAAGCGGTTGGGGATAGGCTTGAACATATCGTGGATTATGCCCAAGGCGTTATAGCACTCGTTGACGGTGTTGACGATTATTCTTACGGCGTAGATGTCGTATACCTCGTCCATGCCCTTGCCCTTTAAAAAGGCTTTCCTGTAGATACCGTAAACGGATTTTACACGTCCGGATAGCTGCGGCTTCATGGGGAATTCCGATTCCTCAAAGCGCTTTGCTATCTGCTCCTTTATGGAATTTATGAACGCCTGACGTTCGTCGCTGCGTATTTTCAGCAGCTGCTCTATCTCGGCATAGGCGTAGGGGTCAAGATATCTGAACGCCAGATCTTCTATCTCGTCCTTTATCGCTCTTATTCCCAGACGGTGAGCTATGGGAGCGTAGATGTTCATTGTTTCCAGAGCGGTGTTTCTCTGCTTGTTTGCGGGGCGGAACTGGAGCGTCCTCATATTGTGCAGGCGGTCGCAGAGCTTGATGATAATTACACGGATATCCTGCGACATGGCAAGGAGTATCTTGCGCACATTTTCAGCCTGCTGCTCCTCCTTGGTGAAAAGAGGTATCTTTCCCAGCTTTGTAACGCCGTCCACAAGCATGGCAACGTCCTGCCCGAAAAGCTTTCTCAGCTCCTCAAGGGTGGTGTCGGTGTCCTCCACAACGTCGTGGAGCATTGCCGCACATATGGTATCGGTATCCATTCCAAGCTCCAGCAGAATAAAGGAGACCGCCACGGGGTGAGTTATATAAGGCTCTCCCGAAGAACGCACCTGATTTGCGTGCGCCTTTGCGGCAAATTCATATGCGGATATGATCTTGCTCAGGTCATACTGCTTGTCGTCGTCAAGTATTTTCTGTATTAAGGCGTCGATAGTATATACTGTTTCGGACTTGTTCAGCATACTGTTTCTCCATTCTGCCGTCTTTTCTGTTTCCCGGCTTTTATTTCTCCATAGCGCAGATTTTTATGTATGAAGGCGCTTTCGCAGTATCTGCCTTGGGAGCGCCCTTTATAATGTGTACCTTGTCCGTGCAGCGGTCATATTCCATAAGTCCCGATTCCTCGAAAATATCAATGCACAAAAGCACCTTGCAGAGGTTGATATCGGGCACGGCGCATATACGGGAGTATATCGTCTGAGGCGAAAGGGTTTCTTCACCTGCGGCACGGTAAACCGCCGCAAGAGCGTTTCTGTCGGGTATCATTCGTGAAACGAGCTTCTTATCCACAGCTTCGTTCCTGCGGAATGCCCTGTAAGCGTCCTCAGCGGCGATGCAGCGTGATATGTTTATCCCCGTAAGGGAAATTCCCGTTATCTTAAGGCTTACGCTTTCCCGTCCCCTGAATGAATTTATTTCGGGGGAAACCAGCAGATTTACGCTGTTTCCCTGCTTATAGGCAAACCCTGCGGTCTTTTCCGAGAACATCAGCCCCGCAAGCTCCGTTCCGCCGCAGTTTAGGATAAGCTTTGTGTGAGCGCCTCTCGACAGCGGTATGATATCCTTTATCACCGCTCCCGCAATAAGAAATACGGGGCGCTCGTTTCCTTCCCCGAAGGGTTCGAGAACGTCAAGTCCCTTTATGTTTTCAACCGTAAGCTCGGAGGGCATTACTGCCTTCACGGCTTCTGCCTTGGGCACATAGGATATCCCCTCGGCTGATAGGTCTGCGGCATATTTTTGCAGAAGAGCGTCAAATTCGGAGAGGTGTTCGGCTTTTACCGAAAATCCGCCTGCACCGCTGTGTCCGCCGAATTTTTCGAGAACAGCTCCACAGCTGCCGAGAGCCTTGAAAACGTTGAATTCCAAGGGCGCTCTTGCAGAGCCTCTGTATTCGTTTTCCCCCTCGTCACAGGACATAAGGAAAACGGGACGGTCGAATCTTTCCATGCATCTTGCCGCCGCAATTCCGATAACTCCGTGATGCCAGCCCTTTCCTGCAAAAAAGAGAACTCTTTTGTCAAGGAGAGAGGGGTCAGCCTTCACCTGAGCGATTATATCGTTAAGAACCGCCGCTTCAAGGCTTTTTCTTTCATCGTTAAGGCGGCATATCTTATCCGCAAGCTCCGCCGCAGTGTCGGGATCCTCCTCAAGGAGAAGAGCAAGTGCGTCGGAGGCGGAGCCTATCCGTCCTGCCGCATTTATTCTCGGAGCTATGAGAAACGCTGCCGAAGAAGCGGTGTAGGGCGGCTTTGCCCCTGCACGCTCCATAAGCGCTCTCAAGCCGAAATTTTCCGTGTTTTCAAGGTAGTGAAGCCCGTAGCGGACTATCTCCCTGTTTTCTCCCGTCAGCGGCACAATGTCCGCAACGGTAGCTATTGCCGCAAGGTCGGAATACTGCTCCAGCGCAAACGCCATATCCTCCGATTCCATTGCCGCAATAAGCTTGAGGACAAGTCCGCAGCCGCAGTAATCCTTGTAGGGAGAAGGGCAGTCGGAACGGTGAGGGTCAACGACTGCCTCTGCGTCGGGAAGGATATCCGAGGGACGGTGGTGGTCGGTCACCACAAGGGTGATGCCAAGCTCCCTGCAAAGCTTCGCTTCGTCGAAAGCTGATATGCCGTTATCCACGGTGATTATCATGCCCACTCCACGCTCTGCAAGCCTTCTGACCGCATTGTAGTTCATGCCGTAGCCCTCCGAGCGGTCGTTTATATAGGTGATAACGTTTCCGCCGATATTTGCAAGGTAGGAGCAGAGGACAGCTGTAGCCGTAACTCCGTCGCAGTCGTAATCGCCGTAAATGCATATGAGAATGCCCTCGTCAACGGCGTCCGAAATAAGGCTGCACGCCTTTTCCATGTCCCGTATCAGGAAAGGACTTGAAAAAGCCGTATCGGCGGTTTCGTTGTCGCCGTCGTCGGTCATTCCGAAGAATGCCTTGGCTTTTTCCATATTATCAATACCCCTTGAAACAAGCGCCGAAGCCGCAAGAGAGGTAAGTCCTCCTTTTAAGCAAAGCTCCCTGACCGCTTTTTCGTCGGGTTTTCCGATTATCCATTTTTTCATAGAGCAAACCGTCTTTCGCCCTGCCGTGCTTTCGGCAGGTCAATATAATAACTCGTCTTCACAAGAGTATGCGCACGTCTTTTCGGCAAATTTTGCCGCAGACTGCGTTAAAAATGCTTGCCGGGCGACAGCCCGCCTGCGCATTTTTTTCCTTGTCTTAGCGACGCAATCGTCGCTTACAAAATTATGCTCGAAAATCCGCACATATATCTTATGAAGACAAGTTCTAAATCTGAGATAAATTATATTATAACATTTTAAATCCTAATAATCAAGTGGATTATCTAAACTTAATGGAACAGCGCTGAAAATTACATCAAGCTTGTACAAATTTGACAAAAAAAGCGGAGCAAATTTTATAGTGAAATTGAATAAAACTGTAGATTTGTTGATCTAAAAGTTGTATAATATAAACATAAATGCAGTCTGCTCGGCAAAATCGCTGCGGCGCTGTTACGAAAGGAATTTGATACCAATGGAAAATATAGCCGAAATCAAGGAGCAGATGTGTGATATCTGCCATAAAATGTGGCAGCTGGGTTGGGTCGCTGCCAATGATGGAAACGTTTCCGTGAAGCTTTCCGACAACACCTTCCTTGCAACCCCCACGGGAATTTCAAAGAGCTTTATCACTCCCGAAAAGATAGTACGCATCGACGGCGAGGGCAATGTTCTTGAAGCGCAGGACGGCTACCGTCCCTCCTCCGAGATAAAAATGCATCTTCGCTGCTACAAGGAGAGAGAGGACGTGGGCGCAGTGCTCCATGCACACCCTCCCGTTGCAACAGGCTATGCAGTTGCAAACAAGGCGTTGGACGGATACACCATGATAGAAGCTGTAATTGCTGTAGGCTCTGTTCCCGTTACCCCTTACGGAACTCCCTCTACATATGAAGTTCCCGAAGCTATAGCTCCCTATCTTAAGGAGCATGATGTTATGCTGCTTCAGAACCACGGTGCTCTTACTGTTGGCGCAGACCTTGTTACGGCATATTACCGCATGGAAACTCTGGAGCTGTGGGCGAAGATATCCCTAACGGCTCATCTGCTGGGCGGCGAGCGTGAGATATCCCGTGAGAACATAGACAAGCTTTGCAGTATGCGTGAAAAATACGGCGTAACGGGCAAGCACCCGGGATATAAAAAGTACCCCTACGGCTCAAACTGATAAGCAAATCATTAAAATTAAAATATAACAAAGGAGTGCATTTACAATGGCAAACAGATTTATCCTTAACGAAACATCCTACCACGGTTCGGGCGCAATTGCGTCTATCGCAGCGGAGGCAAAGGCAAGAGGCTTCAAAAAGGCGCTTGTATGCTCCGACCCCGATCTTATCAAGTTCGGCGTAACAAAGAAGATATTTGATGTTCTCGAAGGCGCTTCTCTTGCATATGACGTATATTCCGAGATAAAGCCCAATCCTACCATTGAAAATGTTCAGCACGGCGTTGACGCATTCAAGGCAGCAGGTGCGGATTACCTTATCGCAGTAGGCGGCGGTTCCTCAATGGATACCGCAAAGGCTATCGGAATCATCATCAACAACCCCGATTTTGCTGACGTAAGAAGCCTTGAAGGCGTTGCCGACACAAAGAATAAGTCTGTACCTATCTTTGCAGTTCCCACCACCGCAGGAACTGCCGCAGAGGTAACTATCAACTACGTTATCACCGACGCAGAGAAGAACCGCAAGATGGTTTGCGTTGACCCTCACGATATCCCTGTAGTTGCTTTTGTTGACCCCGATATGATGGAATCCATGCCGAAGGGCCTTACCGCAGCAACGGGTATGGACGCTCTTACTCATGCTATCGAAGGCTACATAACAAAGGGTGCATGGGAGCTTTCCGATATGTTCCACCTGAAGGCTATCGAGATCATCGGCCGTTCCCTTCGTGACGCTGTTGCAAACACAAAGCAGGGCAGAACCGATATGGCTCTGGGTCAGTATGTTGCGGGAATGGGCTTTTCAAACGTAGGTCTTGGAATAGTTCACTCAATGGCACACCCTCTGGGCGCTCTGTATGATACTCCCCACGGCGTTGCAAACGCAATCATTCTTCCCACAGTTATGGAGTACAACGCTCCCGCTACGGGCGAAAAGTATCGTGAGATCGCACGTGCAATGGGCGTTAAGGGTGTTGACGATATGACTCAGGAGGAGTACAGAAAGGCTGCTATCGACGCTGTAAAGCAGCTTTCTCAGGACGTTGGGATCCCTGCCGACCTTAAGGCTATCGTTAAGGAAGAGGATATCCCGTTCCTTGCACAGTCCGCATACGACGACGCATGCAGACCCGGCAACCCGAGAGATACTTCCGTTGAGGAGATCACAGAGCTTTACAAGTCCCTTATGTGATGATCACGTTGCATAATACATAATGATTATGGGCGGCATATGTCGCAGCGCTGCCGCATTATTCGGAGCGCAGGCGATAATATGCCGCTATTTATCGGGCAAAAGGATAAAAAACATGAAAATGACTCTGAAAATAGATATTGACGAGATAAACTACGGCGAGCTGATATCTGCGCTGATGCCGTATGTGGATCTTACCGCTCTGCCCCTTCCCGATGCGGTAAAGCAGGCTGCGGGGCAGCCCTATGCTTCTTCGATAATCAATAATTTTCTCAAATTCGTACCGAAGGAAAAGCAGGACGAGCTTGTTTTAAAGCTCTTTGAAAAGAATCGTGACAACATTATTGCCGCAGCGCACAAGCTTGCATTAAAGCATGACGTTCAAATGGAAATATCCGACGTTTCCCTTTCCGAGCGTCCCGACGGCATTGTTGTGGAATAACAGAAATAGTGAGATCGTTTTCTGAGAAAGGAAAAAATATGCTGAAAAATATACCGAAAATAATGTCGCCTCAGCTGTTGAAAACGCTTATGGAAATGGGCCACGGCGACGAGATAGTTATCGCCGACGGAAATTTCCCTGCCGAGGCTATAGGTCAGAGGGTAGTCCGCTGCGACGGACATGGGGTATGCGAGCTGCTTGATGCGGTCATGCAGCTTTTCCCTCTGGATACATATACCGAAAAGCCCGTAATGCTCATGGAGGTCGTAAAGGGCGATCCCGTTGTTCCCGAAATATGGGAGGATTACAAAAGGATAATCAACAAATACGAGCCCGAGAACTGCAAGATAGAAATGATAGAGCGGTTTGCGTTCTATGAACGGGCAAAGAAAGCATATGCTGTTGTCGCAACGGGAGAAGAAGCTATCTACGCTAATATTATCCTTAAAAAGGGCGTTGTGAAGTAATACAAAAAACCATTTAAACTGTAGACAAAAAATCTTCGCATAATCCATATATGCAAGATTATGCTCGATTTTTTGTACAGTTTTTAAATGGTTTTTAGTATAACACTGTCCATAACACAAAATATCGAAAGGAGTGCATTTTCTCTGTCGGGAAAATGGTCATAAATATGAACGATAAGACACGGAGCGTTCTTGTGTTCGATTTCGGCGCTTCAAGCGGACGGGCGATGGTTGCACGGCTTCGGGAGGGTAAAATATCCCTTACGGAAGTCCACCGCTTTTCCAACGACCCCGTAATGGTAAGGGGGACGTTCTACTGGGATATCCTGCGGCTTTTCCACGAGGTAAAGCAGGGGATAGTCAAGGCATTCGCCGAGGAAAAGGCTATCGAAAGCATAGGCGTTGATACATGGGGCGTGGACTTCGGCGTTATCGGACGTGAGGGAGAGCTGATCGAAAATCCCGTCAATTACCGTGACCGCCGAACCGAGGGGATACTTCCTTCGGCGTATGAAAAAATATCCCCCGAGGAGCTTTACGGGGAAACGGGCATACAGATAATGGAGATAAACACTGCCTTTCAGCTGCTTTCCCTCAAACTGAAACGGGAGCATATTCTGAACGAAGCGCAGGATATCCTGCTCATGCCCGACCTGATAAATTACCTGCTTACAGGCAAAAAATATGCGGAGGAGTCCATTGCCTCCACAACGGAGCTTTTAAGCACCAAAACGGGAAAATGGTCCGAAAGGGTAATTTCGGCGCTGGGACTTCCCCAAAATATTTTCCCCGAAATAATCCCGTCGGGAACGGATATCGGAGAGATCTCCCCCGAGCTTTCGGAGGAGCTGTGTCTGCCGCAGGAAAAGCCGTGCAGGGTAACGGCGGTCTGCGGTCACGATACCCAATGTGCCTGTGCAGCCGTCCCTGCGGAGGAAGAGGATTTTATCTTCATTTCCTGCGGAACATGGTCGCTCTTCGGCACGGAGCTTTCCGAGCCTGTCCTAACGGAACTGTCGGCACGGAGCAATATCACCAACGAAAGAGGATACGGCGGAAGGATAACCTTCCTGAAAAATATCATCGGACTGTGGTTCATTCAGGAAACAAGAAGATATCTGAAAAAGCAGGGTCAGGACTATTCCTTTGCCGATCTTGAAAAAGCCGCTGCGGAGAGCGAGCCGTTCAGATGCTTTATCGACCCCGACGCTCCCGAATTTGTTCCTCCCGGAGATATCCCCGAAAGGGTGAAAAATTACTGCCGCAGAACGGGGCAGTATGTTCCCCAAACTCTCGGTGAGGTCATGCGGTGTATCTACGAAAGCCTTGCCATGAAATACAGGCAGTCCATGGAAGAGATATCCGCCTGCACGGGAAAGGAATATTCCAATATCTACATGGTGGGCGGCGGAATAAAGGACAGGTTTTTGTGCCGTCTTGCGGCTTCCTCCTGCGGCTCCAGGGTAACGGCAGGACCTGTGGAGGCTACGGCTTACGGCAACGCAGCCATTCAGCTCATATCTCTCGGAGCGATAGAGAATATCAATGCTGCGAGAAGCATAATCAGACAGTCGGAATCCCTTGAAACATATTCTCCCTGCGACAGGGAGCTTTGGGAAAAGGCTTACGAAAAATATCTTTCCGTTATCGGAAAATAATAAGGAGTAATAGGAAATGAATCCAAGAATAGGAATAAGACCCGTCATTGACGGAAGACAGTTCGGTATAAGAGAATCCCTTGAAGTTCAGACAATGAATATGGCAAAGTCCGCAAAGGAGCTTATCGAATCCACCCTTCGCTATCCCGACGGCACACCCGTTGAGTGCGTTATCGGTCCCTGCACAATAGGCGGCGGCGCAGAGGCTTACAAGACAGAGGAGTTTTTCAGCACACAGAATGTTGTTGCTACCCTCTCGGTAACTCCCTGCTGGTGCTACGGCTCGGAAACCATGGATATGAACCCTCTTACCATAAAGGCAGTATGGGGCTTTAACGGAACGGAGCGTCCCGGTGCGGTTTATCTTGCCGCAGTTATGGCGGCTCATGCTCAGAAGGGGCTGCCTGCATTTGCGATATACGGTCACGATGTTCAGGATATGAGCGATACTTCTATCCCTGCTGATGTTGCGGAGAAGATACTCCGTTTTGCAAAATGCGCCGTTGCGGTAGGCTGTATCAGAAACAAGGCATATGTTGGCATCGGCGGAGTTGCAATGGGAATCGCAGGCTCATGGTGCGACGCAAACTTTATGCAGCATTATCTCGGTATCCGTCCCGAATGGGTGGATATGACGGAGATACTCCGCAGGATAAAGCTTGAGATATACGACCATGAGGAGTACGAAAAGGCTCTTGCATGGACAAAGGCAAACTGCCCCGAAGGACCGGACATAAACACCGAAGTAAACAAGGGCAATCCCGATGTTATGAGCAAGGAAGATCAGTGGAAATTCTGCGTAAAGATGACACTTATCATCAGAGATATCATGCTCGGAAACGAAAAGCTTGCCGAAATGGGCTGGTTTGAGGAAGCAAGAGGCAGAAACGCCGTGTTCGGCGGCTTCCAGGGTCAGCGTCAGTGGACAGACTGGCTCCCCAATGCCGATTTTGCCGAATCCATACTCAACACCACCTTTGACTGGAACGGAAAAAAGCGTCCTCTGCTCCTTGCTACCGAAAACGACGGACTTAACGGCACGGCTATGCTCCTTGCAAACATGGTAACGGGCGGCGCAGCAGTATTTGCGGACGTTAGAACATACTGGAGTCCCGAAGCGGTCGAAAGAGTAACCGGTGTCAAGCCTTCGGGCAGAGCCGCAGGAGGATTTATCCACCTTATCAATTCGGGCGCAGCAGCTCTCGACGGCACAGGACTTGCAGTTGACTCTGACGGAAACAAGGTCATGAAGCCGTGGTGGGATATCACCGAGGAAGATCAGAAGAATATCCTCGGCGGCACAGACTGGTGTCAGGCAAATCTGGGATATTTCAGAGGGGGCGGATTCTCCTCCCATTTCAGAACACGTGCGGAAATGCCCGTTACAATGGTTCGTGTAAACCTTGTTGACGGCGTAGGACCTGTTCTCCAGCTTGCGGAAGGGTATACGGTCGATCTCCCCGACGAGATACATACTCCCCTCGATATGAGAACGGACAAGACATGGCCCACAACATGGTTCGTTCCCAATCTTGTTCCCGATAAGGCTGCCTTCAAGGACGTTTACAGCGTTATGGCAAACTGGGGCGCAAATCACGGCGCATTCGCTTACGGACATATCGGCAAGGATCTTATCACCCTTGCGTCCATGCTGAGAATACCCGTTGCCCTTCATAATGTTGCGGACGAGGATATCTACCGTCCGCACTGCTGGAGCGCATTCGGAACAGCCGATCTTGAGGGTGCAGATTACAGAGCCTGCGCTCATTACGGTTCGCTTTATTGATAAAATTTGATTTTTGAAAAACAAAACCGCAGAGGCTGTTAGGGCTTCTGCGGTTTTGCTGTGAAAAGATGGCTTTTACGAATCTTCTTCGGGGAGCGGGATTATATTTACCGACCGCAGCACCTGCTCAAACACTTCCCTGTCAATCCCCGAATCGGCAAGAAAATGCATGGAGATATTATATCCCCCTCTGCTGACCACGTAAACGTAAGCATCATAGCTGTCGTCGTCGGAATACTTATCGGGCGTTGATTTGTAGATATAATACACAAAGGGGTCGTCATTTCCGCCGAGCTTTTCCTCATGAACGGTTATATCTCTGCCGTAAGCATCATCGGTCTTGAAGCCGTCGTAATTTATCCCCTCGCTTTCGGGATAGGGCACTCCCAGCTCAAAGACCTTTTTCCCGTTTCGGTCTGCGGTGCTGCTGTTCATCACCCAGTCATAGGGTATAACAAATCTTATCTCTACCTTGGACTTATCGTCGGGGTCGGGGGAATATCCGTATTCATCGGCATGCCATACGTCCGAGATAAGGGATATCATCTGCATTTCCACATAATCTGACTGTCCGTGAGCTTCGTGTATCTCAGCCGCTTTCACGATATCCGCATTTTTAAGTGGGAGGGTAATGGTGTCGTTTGATGAGATCGCCTCACGTTCCGATCCCCAGAGCTGATATTCACGGAATATCTCATAGCCTTCCGATGTTTGGTCAAGCTCAAAATATGAGGAATAGCCTTTATAATACTCCGAAGAGGAAGTCCCGTCGGGTAATTCAAGGGAAACATCATAAATGAAATATACCCAAAGCCTTCCCTCGGAGGTCATGCCCGACTGAACGGTATCCTTGTCAATTACCGCTTCTGCGCCGACAAGATCATGTCCGATCGTATCGGCATTTTCTGCCTTTCGTGCGTTTGCAAGCCGCAGCATATCGGGGTCGGAAATATAATTTTCGGGGAAGAATCCGCCTGTTTTGGAAAAGTCGTTCCAATAATCGGTAAGGTAACGCTTGCATATGTCAAGGTACGGAGAGCTTTCCGCAGTATCATTACCGCTGTACAAGTACATACCTAAGATACGGTTATCCTCGTTCCTGCCGTATTTAAGCTCACCGTTGTACTGCACGGTGACTTTATCACCAACATTAAACGAATTTTCGGCAGAACCGTCCGAATAGCTTCCGTACATTGCGAAGGAGTACACCCGAACAGCTTCGGAGCCGTTGTCGGGCATGACCATATAAAATTGTACCGAACCGTCACGGGCGGTTTCGTTTATCTCCGTTACCGTGCCCGTAAATTCATGAGGTTCATAGGGGAACGAATCAATGACCTTGAAGCCCTGTTCGGCTGAGGACTCAACCGCCATTACCGTGCTTTGCTCCGAACCGTTTGCCGTGTAGCTTGCAATGACCTGAATAACTCCGCTTTCCTCCGTCAGACCGTACTGTTCGGATAAAGGGGGATATTTATACTGCCATACAACGCTGTCGGATATCTGACCTATCCGCATTTCGTTTATTATGATATTATCCGAACCGTTTATTGCGGTCAGATATTCTTCTGCGGCGGCTTCGGGGGACGTTATTATCCCGGGCTCCGATATATCCGCCCCGTAAGATATGCTTATCGGCACAAGCTCACCGTCATTGAAGTCAAATACAATATCCGCTGTGTACAGCTCCGAAAATTCGCTTTCGTTTCGGACAAACCCGAATGCCGCCCTTCCCGTGACAACTCCGTCTGTCATATCGTACATCATTCCGCCGAACCGTCTTACGCTTTTGTCGGGATAGTAGGGATAGATGAGTTCTTCGGGTATATCGGACATATTACCCGTAATATGAGGGTCAAGGCTGTCAAAATCCTCAGCTTTCAGCAGCTCTTCCGATACATCGGATATCATTTTTTCTGCTTCAAGCCTGTTTATTCTGACCTCCTCCATAGTTTTTCCGTCTATTGCCATGGCAACATTGTCAACAATTCCTGTGCCCGTTATAAAGGTGCTGACAAAAATATCATTAGTGCCGTCATATGTAATATCCGAAAGCTCAAGTTCCGTGTGATATGGGTTAAATCCGCCAAGATAGGGATAAACCGCTTCTACGGCAGTTCCGTCTGCGTCCCTGCGCACATACAAATTTTCATATTCATTTTCCGTGAAAAAGAAATAGATATCCGTCAGCGGCGAACGGACTTCGTAGCCGTCCTCTGTCTTTGTTATCTCAAAGCTGTTAAGACTGCTGTTGTAATTGCTGTCAACATATTCATAGTAAGGCTCAAGGGCATAAATGCTCATTATCTGCGAGTCATGAAAACGAACGAACCACAATGTACCGTCCATTTTCATAAGGCTGTATATATCCGAAAGCTTCATGTACAGCTTTTCCTTGTAACCGCTCAGGTCGGCAGCGGCGCTTTCATCACCGAAAAGCGCCTTCCATTCCTTTGCCGAATAGGGGATATCCGTCCATTCGGAAAGAGGATAGGTTTCGGGAAAATCATTGTAAGCTCCGATTTTTGAGATGGTAAAGGAATTTTCGATCATCTCAAATATCTGACCGCTCCTCATTTCCTCAATAAGCTCGGGTTCGGAGGTGTATATGCATTGTTTTGTGATATACTTCCCGAAATCCTCAAATTTTTCTTGCTTTTTCCCGTCGGTAAGCAGGCATAATGCCGCCGCCGCAATAACGGCGACCGCAGCAAAGGTTGCGATGACTGTCGGCTTTTTCAGTGAAAGCACGCTTTTGATACGGGTCTTTATGCTGCTCTCACCGAAGGCAAGGATACCGCTCAGATTATTTTGTTTGAGGGACATATTAAGAAGTGCGCCCGCATATTCCTTACGCATATCCTTTTCAAAGCTCAGCACCGCTTTTTCGTCGCAGGAAAGCTCCATGTCCTTTACCATAAGGCGGTAGGATATCCACACAAGAGGATTGAACCAATGTATGCTAAGGGCAAGAACGGCGATAAGCTTTATAATGTGGTCGCCCCGTTTTATATGGGTTTGTTCATGAGCGGAGATGTACTGCATATCCAATTCGGAAACGTCTTCGGGGACATATATTTTCGGCTTTGCGATACCGTAAACAAAGGGCGTTCCGATGTTTTTGCAGATATAGATATTACCCTCAAGCTTACGTGAGCCTGCCACCGTTTTTCCGACTTTTACATAGGAAACTGCCGTATATATAAGCATGACTGCCGCTCCGATAAGCCATACTGCGGCGGATACCGTGAGGATAAGCTCAGATGTGCTCATGACCCTTTCCGCAGCTGCCGCAGAAGGGAAAGCGTCGATCATGACAGGGTCTGTGTCCGTCAGCGGAAGGCTTGGTGTCGTTGTCTGTACGGGGATATATTCGGTTTTTTCGGGGATATATGTCATCTGCTCCTTAGCTGTTTTCGGGCTTATCAGATCAAACAGGTCAAACAGGTTAAACAAGCTCGCCGCCGAGGAGAATGAAAACGGGCAGAGCAGGCGTATCCCCAAAATACTCCAGAGCGCATAGGAATACTTTTTCGGCAGCCCTTTCATTATCAGCCGAATCAGGATAACGGCGACAGCTATGTACGCTCCCGTTATGCTCATATCGAGGACGGTTTGAAAGATTCCGACCATTTGTTTCCCCCCTTACTCCGTAAAATCGTCGATAAGCTTTTTCAGCTCCTCCGATTCCTCTTTCGTCAGCTTTTCACGGCTGAGAAACGCCGTCAGAAACATGGGCAGAGAGCCGCCGTAGCCCTTGCCGATGATGCTTTCCGATTTCTCCCCGAGAACGTCCTCACGCTTACGGAGGGCGGTTATCACGGCGTTTTCGCTTTTGATTATCCCTTTCACCGTCAGCTTTTTTACCACCGTATAGACCGTGGATTTTTTCCAGCCAAGCTTATCATTTGCAAGGCTGACAAGCTCCCCCGACCTGATTGGCTGTTTTTCCCAAATGATTTCCATAAGGCTCTGTTCGCTGTCCGATATATTCATGATATTTTTCCCCTTTCTTTGCTTGGTCGATGATAATAGACCTGCTCTTTGATTATTAGTCTATCACAATAGACCGAACTTGTCAAGCAAATTTTTAATTTTTTCTGCTTTTTTACATTTCTGTGTGTTGTAGTCTGTTCGGGTTTGTACATATATAACAAGAATTTTTTGTGAAAATTTACACGATTATTATTGAATTTTATTAAAAAATGGTGTATAATCAAACATATTGATTATTTGTGTAAATGGCGCAAAAGCTTGTCGGAATATGCCGTTTTCTAAGGCCGAACCGCAGTATCCAAGCCGTAAATGCAGGTCGGTGCTTTCCGTTATCCTGCACACAGCTTCTCGTTTTCTGCAAGATCTCCTTATAAAGCGCCGAGCAATGCGCATATGACAGCGGCTTCCTAAAATTATTCAATAAATCGGGAGGAAATTATGAAATCCATAAAAACAAAAATAGCTTTGCTGGTAGTTCTGTGTACAACTATCGCCTGTGCGATTCAGGGAACCATAAGCGTGCAGAATTCAAAATCGGCTATCGCAGAAGACTCCGCCATGATAATGTCCGAGGCGTGCGAAAACCGCTCGTCCGAGATCAATGCGTATCTTAATTCAATAGAGCAGTCGGTGGATACCCTTGCGGAGTATGCCCTTGACAATCTGAACGATCTGGAAAGCTTCAAGACCTCGCCTCAGTATGTTTTGTCATACACCAAGAGATTTGAGCAGGTGCTCATAGCTTCTGCGGTTCATACGGAGGGTGCTATTACCGCATATGTGCGGTACAATCCCGATTTTACCGACCCCAAATCGGGCATTTTCTTTATGAGAAACAATATCAATGAGGATTTCTATACCGTTGAGCCGACTGATTTCAGCATTTATGACAAAGATGATTTTGCTCACGTGGGCTGGTATTATATTCCCGTAAACAACGGCAAGCCTACATGGATGTCACCATATCTCAACGAGAATATCGGCGTGTACATGATATCCTATGTAGTGCCCCTTTTCAAGGACGGCGAAAGCATAGGCATTGTGGGAATGGATATTGATTTCACCATGGTCGAAAACATGGTAGATCAGGATTCCATATACGAATCGACTCAGTGCTTTGTGCTGGGTGAAGACAATACGGTCATGTATCATCAGAACCTTGATTTCGGCACCGATCTTGAGTCTGTAAACGAAAACGGCGGCCTTGACGAGCTGTGCGGCGCTGTAAATTCGGACAGCTACGGCAATATGTTTGATTTTACTATGGACGGCATCGAGAAGAGCGCTATCATCAGTCAGCTGCGAAACGGAATGAAGCTTGTTCTTACAGCAAATGTTGAAGAGATCAACGCAAATTCCGATCATCTTTACCTTGTTATCAACACTGCGGGAACTATTATACTGATCTTAGCTGCCATCGTGGGATTTGTTTTCTCCTCCCGTATGGCAAAGCCTATTATCCTTCTTAACAAAGCGGCAAAGCAGATCGCAGAGGGCAACCTTGACGTTTCCGTTGAGTGCAAGAGCAAGGACGAGATAGGAACTCTTGCGGACAGCATCTCGAAAACAGTGCTTCGTTTGCATGATTATATCGAGTACATAGACCAGATCTCGGCTATCCTTAACAGCATTGCTCAGGGAAATCTTGACTTTACCCTTACAAAGGATTATGCGGGCGAATTTGCAAAGATAAAGGATTCGCTGCTTAATATCTCCGATTCGCTGAATGTGACAATGCTTGAGATAAGCAATGCGGCAGAGCAGGTATCGGACGGCTCGGCGCAGATGTCGGGAGGCGCACAGGCTCTTGCCCAGACAAGCACGGAGCAGGCGTCCTCTATCCAGCAGCTTTCCGACGCAATTGACGTTCTTGCCGAAAAGATCAACGAAAATACGGGCAGCGTTGAGGCGGCATTTGGGGCTTCAAAGAATGCTGCGGACGGAATGGAAACAAGCAGCAGCAATATGTCCGAAATGACTGCGGCTATGGCTGCTATCACCGACGCTTCTCAGAAGATCAGCAATATCGTTGAAACGGTAAAGGGCATAGCGGATCAGACGAACATGCTTGCCATCAACGCCGCTATCGAAGCCGCACACGCAGGAGAAGCAGGAAAGGGCTTTGCTGTTGTTGCGGAAGAGATACAGTCCTTGGCGGCAAAGACCGCTGTTGCAACGAGAGATATTTCGGAGCTTGTTGACAACGTAATAAGCAAAGTAAACGACGGCACGGAGATAACTGCAAAGACAGCTTCTTCTATAAAAGAAGTCGTACAGGTATCGCAGGTCATCGAAAAGCAGCTCAAGGCAATTGCCGAAAGCAGTGAGGAACAGGCTAAGGCAGTCAGCAGCATAAACAGCGGAATCAAGCAGATATCGGGTGTTGTACAGACAAACAGTGCAACTGCCGAGGAGAGCGCTGCTGCCAGCGAGGAGATGAGCGGACAGGCTCGCTTGCTCAAGGAAAGGATCAGCAGGTTCAAGCTCAAGACAAAATAACACGGATATTTTCATTGCCGCTTCTGTGGGATTTCCGCAGGGGCGGCGGTTTTTATATAAGGACGATCTATTTGCTTTTTGGTTGTCCTTTTTAGTGACTGATAGTTTTTTTGTTTTCCGTATTGTTTTTTTGAGATGTTAGATAATTCGTTACCCTGCAGAGGGACAACCTTCAGGAGAGGGGGGAGCGCTCGGAGCGCTAAGGACGCAGCCGCCTCCCCCCTCTCCTTGCGGTTTTCCCTCTGCACTCCCTTTCCCTAAACCTCTCCCCTCTCAGGCTATGCTCTTTCATTGCCTTACGGCTTATACAGCCGTAACCTTGACGATTATTACGGTAAGGTTACAAAAACGGACAATGAAACATCTACTATATTCAAACCAATCAAACAGAAAAAAGCTCGGCAACGGATACAAAAAAGTACCGTTACCGAGCCAAAAACTATAACGTCACAATAAACTAACAGAACGATTGGGTGCAGGCTCAGCCTGCCCGTTACCGAGCCAAGAACTATGCCGCCCAAATTAATTAACGGAACGATTGGGTGCAGGCTCAGCCTGCCTCAGCCTGCTCAGCCATTCCTTCGCTGTGGCATCGCTTGGCATTCTCCAGTCGCCCCTCGGGGATAGACAAACGCTTCCCACCTTTACGCCGTCGGGCAAGCAGCTCCGCTTGAACTGCTGAGTGAAAAATCTCCTGTAAAAGGTCTTGAGCCATTTGAGAATGGTTTCGTCGTCAAAATCCTCCGCAAAGGCTTTCTTTGCCAGATAATATATCTTTTCGGGCTCAAAACCGAAACGCAGCACATAATAAAGAAAGAAATCGTGAAGAGCATAGGGTCCCACAATATCCTCGGTCTGCTGAGCGATCTTTCCCTCGGCGTCGGGAGGGAGAAGCTCGGGACTTATGGGCGTGTCAAGTACATCTTTTAGCACATCGGTGCTGTCATGGAAAATATCATACTCCACAAGGCTGTCTATCATCCAGCGGATAAGGGTCTTGGGGATACTTGCATTGACCCCGTACATACTCATGTGGTCGGCATTGTAGGTGCACCAACCGAGAGCCAGCTCGGACAGATCACCCGTTCCCACAACAAATCCGCCCACCTTGCCCGCATAGTCCATAAGCACCTGAGTACGCTCTCTTGCCTGAGAATTTTCGTATACAAGGTCGGTCTTTTCGGGGTCATGTCCGATGTCGGAAAAATGCTGCATGACCGCCGCCTTGATGTCAATCTCATGGCAGGTTATGCCGAGAGTTTTCATCAGGGTAAGGGAGTTGTTGTAGGTCCTGCCCGTTGTTCCGAAGCAGGGCATGGTTATTCCCACCACATCGGTAAGCGGACGTCCCGACTGACGTGCCGCCTCTGCGCTAACAAGCAGCGCAAGAGTGGAATCAAGTCCCCCCGAAACGCCTATAACTGGCTTTCCGCCTGTTATCTCCATTCGCTTTTTCAGCCCTGCCACCTGCATACGGAATATGTTCAGGCAGCGTTCTATCCTGTCCTTTTTATTGGACGGCACGAAGGGCAGACTGCGTATGGGATATAGACTTCCGTCGCCGCAAAGCTCCTCCCTGCGGTCAAGTCTGACTGTGCGGCAGGGGAATTTGCTGCCGTATGTCTTGGCACAGTCCTTAAAGCTTTTGTTTTTCATTCGGTCGGCTCTTATCCTGCCTAAGTCAAGCTCGGATATTATCATGCTGTCCGTTTCGATAAATCCTGCGCTTTCGCAGATGACGCTGCCGTTTTCGGCGATAAGGCTGTGTCCCGAAAAGATAAGGTCGGTAGTGGATTCGCCGCCCCCTGCGGAAACGTAGACATATCCGCAGATATCCGAGGCGGATTTCGAGCTGACAAGGTTTCTGCGGTATTCCCGCTTGGCAATGGTTTCGTTGCTCGCCGAAAGGTTCAGAATGACCTCCGCTCCGCCCAAAGCAAGAAAGGTTGACGGCGGAAGGGGAGTCCACAGATCCTCGCATATCTCAACGCCGAACCTGCATTTATCGGAAAGACTGAATATCAGATCCTTTCCCACAGGTATCTCGTAATCCTCTTCGGGAGAATCGGCAAGACCCGTTTCATATGCCGATATCACGGAAACATCGAGGTCATCGGCAGAGGAAAACCATCTTTTTTCATAGAACTCGCTGTAATTGGGCAGGAAGGTCTTGGGTACAATTCCTCTGACCTTTCCCCCGTAAATCACAAAGCCGCAGTTGTAAAGCTGTCCGTTTATCTCTGCGGGAGCGCCCACTGCCACAGTCATTTCGGGATATTCCGAAGCGGCGGCGATTATCTTTCTCATTGCCTCCATAGAGGAGTTTAGAAGAGTTTTCTGAAAGAACAGATCTCCGCAGGTGTAAGCCGTTACCGCAAGCTCGGGGAAAACAACGATATCTGCACGCTTTTCCCCTGCTGTGCGGAGCTTTTTGCAAATCTCCTCTGCGTTTTCCGAAACTCCCGCAACAGAGGTCTTCGGAACGGCGCAGGCTATTCTTATAAAATCAAACATAAATTACAATTCTCCAAGATCATCTGAGGATTTTTATCTGCAAGCCCTTTTCCATCAGCTCAAGTACCTTTTCGTTAAGGTCAGGCTCGTTGCTTGCGGTGCAGGCAGGGGCGATATAAAGCTGTGCGTTGGGATAACGGGTCTGGAAAATGACCGCATTGCTCAGCACGCATATATTTGAGATAATTCCTGCAAGCTCGATCTCGTCAACATTTTCGGGCAGAAGCTTTCTGTTTTCATGGGTTATCTTCAGTCCGAAGGAATATTTCTCAACGCCCTTTGCCCCTGAGGCATCAAGAGCTTTTTTGGTTTCACCATAGTATTCCCAGCCGTGAGTGCCTTTAATACAATGTACCACAGGAAGATTTTTTCCCTCTCTCGTATTAAGATATCCTTCATCGTGGGTATCAAGGGTATAGATGATATCGGCGTCGGGGTCGGCGGCATATTTGCGTATTTTTTCGGCGATCGCTTGGTCGATCTTTTCTGCGCCGTCGAAGCCGAGGGCACCGTTGACAAAATCATTCTGATAATCAACAACAACAAGCAGCTTTTTCATAACAGGACTTCCTTTCGGGATATTTTTCTTTATTATACAATAAACAGCCAATATTTTCAATAGTTTATACAAATAACCTATAGAATTACAGACAAAAAATCTGTGCAAGACCATATATGCAAGCTTTTGCTTATTTGGTAAAAAATTTTTATACACTTGTTTGGTCAGCCTGCCATATTATAATATTGAAAACAGTTCACAAAAAAGTATTGTTACCGAGCCAAGAACTTTCGGTAAAAAATCAACTATGAAACGATAGGGTGCAGCATCATGCTGCCGGTTGGGTGCAGGCTCAGCCTGCTGAAAACATTACACAAAAAGTAACGTTACCGAGCCAAGAACTTTCGGTAAAAAACAAACTATGAAACGATAGGGTGCAGCATCATGCTGCCGGTTGGGTGCAGGCTCAGCCTGTTGAAAACATTACACAAAAAAGTAACGTTACCGAGCCAAGAACTTTCGGTAAAAAAACAAACTATGATACGGTTGCGTGCAGGCTCAGCCTGCCGGTTGGGAGGTGCCGTTTTATGTCCCCATGCGAACTGGCAGCCGCAGTAAATGCGCTTGCTATTGCAATTTCCGAAACCCTTAACGATGAGGAGATCGCTGTTGCCGCCGCTGTTTTTATGCAGCTCGGAGATACTCTTGAAACGATCTCCGCACAAAGAGAGGTTTTCTGCGGCAAAAAAACCGAGTGCGTTTCGTAATGAAGCGCACTCGGTTCAGTCTGTCGAATAACCCCTAATCCGCTTGCGGATTAGGGGTTAAAAAGTA
>JBJERW010000102.1:0-25588 GCA_051882475.1 Huintestinicola sp.
CCCTTGACCCCTGCAAGCCTTTGGAAAAGGACCCAGCGAAACTTTTGCTCCGATTAGAAACTACAGTTTATTTTTTCACTTTTACTTTTTCGACAAACTATACTTTACGTAGTATTCCTTTAGTTGTTTGTCTACAGATTTATTGTTTAACAGAATCAAGAGTATAAACTCTTACATAATCCACAAGCATATGATCGGGGAGAAGATTTTTATCGGGTCCATTCGGCATGCCTGCCCATGTGCCTTCTTCGGAAGATATTTTCATATAAAGGGGTACCGAACAAGTACCCTCAGCCTTTTTTGCATCTGTTCTCCAAGTAACATTCCCGTCAACATAGAAAACATACTCTTCCTCGGTCCACAGCAGGGAAAAGGTATGATAACCTTTGTAAACATCTTTTATCTTTGTTATTTTTCCCTCATATTTATGCTCGGAACCGTAGCCGTCCCAATTCAGAGTGTTCTGTATCTCGCTTGTTTTGTAATAAGGTGACTCGTAGATATCTATCTCCGTTCCGTCAACGCCGCCGTTTTCGGGACTGTTAACGCTGTCCCCCATAAGCCAGAAGGCAGTCCAGTAGCCGGGAACGTTATTGATATCGCATCTTATCTCAAAATAACCGTATGCCTGCTCAAAAATCCCCCTCGTCCGAACGGCTCCCGAAAGAAATTTTCCCGTATCTGCATCATATGAGGTTTCAAGAACAAGGTTGCCTTTTCCGTCAAGATATGACATATCATCGTCCCAATAATTTTTAAGGTCGCAGCGCTTGTATTCGGGGCAGCGCTCCCATTTTGACAAATCAAGCTCCGTTCCGTCAAAATTATCTTCAAAGGACAGGGTGCAGCTTTTCCCGTCAACAACGATATGCTTTTCAGCCCTTTCCGAATTTTCGGAGTTTTCAACATTTTGTGTGGAAGCTGTTGAAACGCTCACTGCAAGGGCAAGCAATGCCGATAATATTTTCTTTGTCATATAAATTTCCTCCAAAAACTGCGGAAATCACAAATAATCACTGCATACAAAACAAGCGGGACCTATAAATCTTTCTGTCCCGCTTGTTTTGTTGTTATGATTTTTTATTGATAATTATTCTTCCGTTACTTCTTCATCGTCATCATCATCGGGAATATCGTTTTCCACAATGACCTCGTTCTGCTCCTCGGCAGCTGCTTCGGCTATCTCAGCCTGTATCTCTGCTTCGGAGGGCTGTTCTATCTGTTCGATCTCTGCGCTGTCGTCGTGCTCGGTACGGGTGAAGGAAACCACCTTGTCTTCTCCCTTTACTCTCATAACACGAACTCCCGTTGCATATCTTCCCATGATACGGATATCGCAGGCTCTTATGCGGATGATCGTTCCGTCGGTGGAAATAAGAATGATATCGTCCGTATCGTCAACCACCTTGATACCGCAGACATATCCCTTTTCCTCGCTGACCTTGTAATTGAGCATACCATATCCGCCTCTGTTCTGGATACGGTAATCACCGAGAGAGCATCTTCTTCCAAGACCCTTGTCGGAAACCGTAAGAACGGTCGCTCCCTCTCTTACTCTTGCCATAGAAACAACGCTGTCCCCTTCACGGAGCTTTATAGCCTTAACGCCGTGAGCAGTTCTGCTCATGGGACGCATCTGATTTTCGTCTATCCTGATAAGATAACCGTTTCTTGTGGCAACAAGCACCTGAGCGCTGCCGTCGGTAAGTCTTACACCTGCGATCTCGTCGCCCTCGTCAAGTCCGATAGCTCTCAGACCGTTCTTTCTGACGTTTTTATATGCGGAAATAGGTGTGCGCTTTATCTTGCCGTTTTTGGTGACCATGATAATATAATATCCCTCGTCAAAGCCGGGAGTTTTTATCATGGCGGCTATCTTTTCATCTTCTCCGAGAGGGAGCATATTTACAATGTTTATTCCTCTCGACTGCTTGGAGCCTTCGGCTATTTCAAAGCACTTCATCTTGTACATGATGCCCTTGTTGGTTATAAACAGAACATTATCATGAGTTGAGGAAACGAACATTTCCTGAACAAAATCCTCTTCTCTCTGCTTCATGCCCTGAACGCCCTTGCCGCCTCTGTTCTGGGTCTTGTAAACGCTGACAGGCTGACGCTTGATATAACCGATATCCGTAAGGGTAACAACGCAGTCCTCCTCGGGGATAAGGTCCTCGATATCCACTTCGCCGCTTACCATTTCGATACGTGTTTTTCTTTGGTCGCCGTATTTTTCCTTGATAGCTTCAAGCTCGTTTGAAACGATCTCAAGCACCTTTCCGTTATCGGCAAGTATAGCTTCAAATTCCTTTATCTTTGCCACAAGCTCGGCAAGTTCGTCGGTTATCTTCTGACGCTCCATGTTTGAGAGCTGATACATTCTCATCTGAGCGATAGCGTCCGCCTGAACCTCCGTAAGCTCAAAGCGCTTCATCAGTCTTTCCTTTATCTCAACAATATTTTCGGAGGTTCGGCATATTTTGATGACCTCTTCGATATTGTCTGCGGCAATGACCATACCTTCAAGGATATGCGCCCTTGCCTGAGCCTTTTTCAGGTCAAACTCAGTTCTTCTGCGAATGACCTCGACCTGGAAATCAATGTACTCGGTAAGCATCTGCTTCAGAGTAAGTATCTTCGGCTCTCCTCTTACAAGAGCAAGCATGATAACGCCCACCGTATCCTGAAGCTGTGTATACTGATAAAGATGATTGAGCACGACCTGCGGAACAGCGTCCTTTTTAAGCTCAACAACTATTCTTACGGGGTGAGTTTTGTCGGATTCGTCACGGATATAATGTATTCCGTCAATTCTCTTCTCCTTTGCAAGGTCAGCCATGTTTTCGATAAGACGCTTTTTGTTGACCATGTAAGGGATCTCTTCAACGATAATGCAGTTTCTTCCCTTTATTTCTTCTATCCTGCAGCTGCCTCGGAGAGTGATTTTTCCTCGTCCCGTGCCGTATGCCGCACGAATACCCGAATAACCCATGATAACGCCGCCTGTGGGGAAATCGGGACCCTTTATATGCTGCATAAGCTCGTCAAGAGTGCAGTCGGGGTTCTTTATAAGCGCCTGAACAGCGTCTATTGTTTCCCTGAGATTATGGGGAGGGATATTTGTAGCCATACCTACGGCAATACCCGTTGAACCGTTTACCAGGAGATTTGGGAAACGGGAGGGCAGCACAACAGGCTCTTTAAGTCTGTCATCGTAGTTGGACATATAGTCGATAGTGTCCTTGTTGATATCCGTGAGCATTTCCATGGATATCTTGGACATCTTTGATTCTGTATAACGGTAAGCAGCAGGAGGGTCGCCGTCGATAGAACCGAAGTTTCCGTGACCGTTTACAAGAGGATATCTGAGTGAAAAATCCTGCGCCAGACGAACCAGAGCGTCATAAACCGATGCGTCGCCGTGAGGGTGATATCTACCGAGAACCGAACCTACGGTGTCGGCGCACTTACGGTATTCTCTTTCGGGAAACAGTCCGTTTTCATGCATTGTGTATAGAATACGTCTGTGAACAGGCTTGAGTCCGTCCCTTACATCGGGAAGAGCACGGGAAACGATTACGGACATGGAATATTCAAGGAAGGATTTTCTCATTTCCTTTTCAATATCCACATTAATGACCTTGTCGTTAGCATGTTCAAAGCCGTTGCTTGTGTGATTCTGTTTATCTTCTGCCAAAATTAACAACTCCCTTTGCAGTATTCACTGCGCCGTTATATGATATCAGTTATATCAGTTTTCCTTATATCTTACACCCATAATGTTTGAAAGCCTGTTTTTTATCTCCATTACTTCATATGGCTTGAACGCCGATTTGGGGATAACAAAAACATTGACCTTCTTTATATAAAGCACATACAGATCGGGCGTGTCGATAAGCTCGACAGCGCTGTTGTCAAGATGTACTATTGTTGCGGGTATCTCCTCGGAATCTTCCGTATCCTCCGAATTTTCAGAGTCGGTTTTTGTTTCCTCGGAGTCGGTTTTCTCGACCTTTTCCTTTTCGGATATTTCTTCCTCTTCTGCCTCATCACTAATATACGGATCGTATACTGTTGATATTTTTATCTTATCCGTATAAATTTCAGCACTGTATATCGTACCTTTTAGCTCTTTTATGCTTTTTTCAAGCTTTGAAAGAGTATTTCTCGGTCTTAACAAAATATATACTCCCAACACAACACAAACTGCGGAGAGAAAATATGAAGTTGAAACGTCCTCGTTTTCCCCTGCGGTAACTATAGCCATTATCTGAGAGGCAAGTCCCAGCAAAACAAGCAGCATCTGCAAAGCAACGCTTTTATAAATATATTTTTTCTGAAATACCTTAAACCCCTTTAAAATATTTTCAGTACTGCTTTCATATTCCCCCTTGGCAAGAAGCTCTTCGTAAGAACCTCTGCCGTCGTCGTAGATATCGTCGTCAAGAATAATAGAATTCATAGGCTGATTTCTCCATAAAAAACTTTATATATCAAGGTTCTGCACGTATTTTGCGTTCTTTTCGATAAATTCACGCCTCGGCTCGACCTTGTCGCCCATAAGGATAGTGAATATCTCGTCAGCCTTTGCGGCGTCTTCAAGACTTACACGGAGCATCGTTCTTGTTTCGGGGTCCATAGTGGTTTCCCAGAGCTGATCGGGGTCCATCTCACCAAGACCTTTGTAACGCTGAACGGCAACCTTATCTCCTTCGGCGGAAAACTCGGCGATATACTTATCTCTCTCCTCGTCGGAGAAGCAGTATTTTGCTATTTCCTTTTTGCCCTTTTTCTTTGAAACCTTGAAAAGGGGCGGCTGAGCGATATATATATTTCCGTTTGTGATAAGCGGACGCATGAAGCGGAAGAAGAATGTCAGAAGCAGCGTTCTGATATGAGAGCCGTCGACATCGGCATCCGCCATGATGATTATCTTTCCGTAACGAAGCTTTTCGATGTTGAAATCCTCGCCGATAGATGTTCCCAGAGCCGCAACCACAGGCATGAGCTTTTCATTTCCGTAAACCTTGTCAAGACGTGCCTTTTCAACGTTGAGCATTTTTCCCCAGAGAGGAAGGATAGCCTGATAACGGCTGTCACGTCCAAGCTTTGCCGAACCGCCCGCAGAATCTCCCTCGACGATATAAATTTCCGTCAGAGCAATATCATGCTCGTAGCAGTCGGAAAGCTTTCCGGGAAGGGAAGCGGAATCCATAGCGGATTTTCTTCTTGCCGTTTCTCTTGCCTTTTTGGCAGCCTCTCTTGCCTTCTGAGCGTTTATTGATTTATCGAAAATTGCCTTTGCTGCCTCGGGATTTTCCTCAAGGTAGCACATCAGCTTTTCGGTAACTATTTCCTCGACCAGCGGACGTACCTCGGGATTTCCCAGTCTTCCCTTTGTCTGACCCTCAAACTCGCAGTTTGTGAGCTTTACGGAAATTATCGCCGTCAGACCTTCTCTTACGTCGTCGCCGATAAGCTTGTCCGCATTTTCTTTGAGAAGATTGAATTTCTTTCCGTACTCGTTGATGACCTTTGTCAGAGCGTTTTTGAAGCCGTTTTCGTGAGTACCGCCGTCAACGGTATGGATATTGTTTGCAAATGACCTTATATCCTCATTGTAGGAATCATTCCACTGAAGAGCGATCTCCGCCGTGGAATCTCCCTTTGCGCCGCTGATATAGATGACCTTGTCGGACAAAGGATCGACGCCCTTTATCTTGTGGATATGCTCAACAAACTGTCTTATACCGCCCTCATAATGGAGAACCTCGGACTGAATATTCTCCTCGTCACGAAGGTCGGAGAAAACTATCCTTACACCAGCATTGAGAAACGCCTGCTCACGAAGTCTTTTCAGCAAAACTTCATATTCGTAAACAGTGGTTTCGGTGAATATTTCGGGATCAGCCTTGAATTTTACGGAAGTACCCGTTTCGGAGGTTTCCCCGATTATCTTCATAGGCTCGTCATAGTGACCGCCGTTACAGAATCGCTGAAAATGGACATTTTTTCCGTCCTTGACAGTAAGCTCCAGCCATTCGGAAAGAGCGTTAACTACCGAAGCGCCTACGCCGTGCAGACCGCCTGCCACCTTATATCCGCCGCCGCCGAATTTTCCTCCGGCATGAAGAATGGTATATACGACCGTTGCTGCGGATATACCTTCCTTGGGGTGGATTCCCGTAGGTATTCCTCGGCCGTTATCCTTTACCTCGATGATGTCACCTTTCAGAATATTTACAACGATCTCCGAGCAGTATCCTGCAAGAGCTTCATCTATTGCGTTGTCAACTATCTCGTAAACAAGGTGATGAAGTCCTCTCGGTCCCGTAGAACCGATATACATACCCGGTCTTTTTCTTACAGCTTCAAGTCCCTCAAGCACCTGAATCTGATTTTCGTCGTAATTCTGATTGTTTGATGTGTTCTGAATATCAGACATTTGTTTAACCATTCCTTTCGCCCTTGTTGATTTTCGGCGTTATTTATGGATTATACATATCGTAAATTATATAGCTATTATTTACAATATGTATATTATTGACCTTGCTTTCCCTCGGCACGTTTTTTCAGTGTTGCCGAAGCTATGGGGGAAATATAAACCTTTTCTTTCCCATTTTTGTCGGTACATACAACGAAGGATTTCGGCATATCAAAGCTTACCGAAACGGCGCTTTTTCTTTTTGACGAAGCGGACAGATATTCTCTTGTTATCTTTCCCACGGAAGTGTTTTCGATGTCGAAAATGCCGATGATATCATCGCTTCTCACGGTAGATTCGCTGCCGAGATGAATATACATATCCTTATCCTTTCGTAATATGTCCCTTGCTTACGGAAAAAATTTTTCCCGTATTTACCATACCCTTTGATCTTCCCGAGATCATTCTCTCGTCGCAGCAGGTTATCAGCACCTGCATATCGTCGATATTTTCGAGAATGAAACCCTGTCTTGAAGCGTCAAGCTCGCTGAGAACATCGTCAAGGAGCATAACGGGCGCTTCTCCCGTCTGATCCCTGATTATTTTCGCCTGAGCTATCTTCATTGCAAGAGCAACGCTTCTCTGCTGACCCTGAGAGCCAAGCTCTCTTGTACTCAGACCGTTTATGGTGGTGATGATATCGTCACGGTGGACTCCCGAAAGAGTATAGCCTGCTCTGATATCCTCGTTAACGTTTTTTTTCAGCTTGTCGTAATATATTTCCGCAAGCTCGCCCTCATAATCTGTTCTGCCGTCGAGATGTTTATATATAGTTGACTGATAGTATAATTTCATATCTTCATTACCATCAGTAATTTTATTATATAAACTCTTTGTATATTCATTAAGATTATTACAATAAGTATCACGAATAACAGAAATATAAGCTCCCGTTTTGGCAAGCTGTTCGTCCCATATGTCCAGATCCCCTGCATTTCCTCTTCCGAAAGAAATTTCCTTTATATAAGCATTCCTCTGAGAAATAAGATTTTCATACTTGTTGAGAGCATAAACAAAAGAGGGTTTAAGCTGGGAAGCGGACAGATCGACAAAGCTCCTTCTGTTATAGGGAGAGCCTTTTGCTATAAACAAGTCCTCCGGAGTAAAAACAACGCATTTAAGGCTGCCGAACAGTCTTGAAAGCAAAGGTACTTTTACACCGTTGAGGGTTATATTTTTATCCTTGATATTTGCTTTTTTAACGGAAAAAGCAATCTCCTGCGTCCTTACCTTGTCGGCAAAGGAGAGCTTTATTTCAGCCTTTTCCTTTTCAAAGCCGATAAAATCCCTGTCCCTTGTCCCACGGAAGGAGCGGCAGCCTGTAAGCAGCCATACAGCTTCGATAAAATTAGTTTTCCCCTGGGCGTTGTTGCCGCAGAAAATATTCATTCTGCCGTCAAGCTCGATCTCCACATCGGACAGATTTTTGTAGCCGTCGGCGAAAACCTTTTTGATTACCATTTAGCTTAGCTTGCCTTTCCTCGGAAAATAGGGATACTCAGTCGGTGACAGTCAAATTTACCTCGTAATCTCCGTCCTTTATTGAAACTACGTCCCCGGGACGAATTTTTTTTCCTCTCATAAGGCAGACCTCACCGTTTACGGAAACTATCCCGTCGGCTATAATAGCCTTTGCCTCCGAACCGATCTCAGCCACTCCCGAAAATTTCAGGAGCTGGTCGAGCTTTATAAATTCGGTGGTTATTCTGACGCTTTCATTCTGAGCAGCCATAATTATTATCTCCTGTCGATCATTCAGCCTTAAGTCTTACGGGAAGAACAAGGAAGGTGTAGGAATCTCCTTCGAGAGGAACTATCTTCATGGGAGAAAGTCCGCCGTTGAGAAGAAGCTTTACCTTATCCGACTCGGAAGCTTTGAGAGCGTCGAGGAGGAAGCGGCAGTTAAAGCCGATCTCAACACGCTGACCTGTTATCTCAACAGGGATAACATCGGAGAGCTTTCCGAGAGATGTGGAGCATGATATCTTCACCATTCCGTCCTCGAAAATGCATTTAACGGGAGCCTTTGTCTGCTCAACGATAAGCAGCGAGCATCTTTCAAGGCTCGATATAAGGTCCTTTGTGCTGAGAACTATCTCTGTAGAATGATTTGAGGGGATAGAACCCTTGTAATTGTGGAACTCGCCCTCAAGCAGACGGGATATTACCATATAGCCGTTTATATCGAAAATAACATGCTTTTTGGAAATATAAACATTAACGTTTTTGTCGTCCTCATCTTTAAGAAGCTTTGAAACCTCGGAAAGCGCCTTTGCTTTTACAACAAAATGGTGACGATCGTCATTTGCGAATTTCTCCGTTCTTACGGCAAGTCTGAAGCCGTCAATGGCAACAAGATTGAATATTCCGTCGGAAATATCAAACAGCTCTCCTGTAAGTATTGGTTTATTATCGGAAACTGATACAGCAAAAATCGTCTGGGATATCATATTTTTCAGCACAGACTGAGATATTGTAAAGCTGTCCGATTTATCGCATTCGGGAATGGAAGGATAATCGTCCGCCGAAAGAGCAAGTATATTATACTCGGCATTTTCTCCCTTTATTGTGGTTTTCAGTCTTTCGTCAATTTCTATTGTAACGGTTTCCGAAGGCATTTTTCTGATTATCTCGGAAAAAAGCTTGGCGTTAACGGTAAATTCTCCGTGGTCTTCCGACTCGACCTCGATCTTTGTCTGAATACCAAGCTCAAGATCGTAGCCTGTCAGCTCAAGAACATTTCTGTCAAGGTACATTTTTATTCCTTCAAGAGCATTTACGGGAGATTTTGCGGGAACTGCTCTCGATACATTTACTACAGCCTCGTTAAGAACTGATTGCTTGCATGAAAATTTCAATTTGATAACTTCCTCTCTTTTGTATTTTTATTTTTCCTATTACGGTTAGTTACATTTTGTTACATTTTTGAAGCATTCCATGAATTTTTGCTGCTGCATCAAAATAAAAGTAACAATATATATTACATTTTAGTAACAGTATTAGTACGGTTGAAAGCTTTGAAAAATGCTTTTTTTATTGATATTAAAAGCATTTTTCAGTCAACAGCCTTGAAGTTGAACAGATGTTGATAAGTTGAAAATATTACAAAGCGGTAACTTTCATATTACAAAATGTTACTTTTGTTGAATTTCGGGGAGTTGAAAGTTGAATATTTGCGGAAAATTAGGTTGAAAGTTTTCGCAGGAATTTTCAGCCTTGTAATTTTTCAATTTTTTGTTGAAAACAAAATAATACATTTTGTAAATTTACAGTTTGTAACCGCTTGTAACTATTTTGTAATCTAACTTTTGTTAGAAAATCGGTTTTTAACATTTGTTTCAACAGCATGTTGAAAACTGTGAATTTAACAATCTGTATTATTTACAGACTGTAATACAATATATAAATATACAAACAGTAATTTAATCACTGCGTATATTTTTTATTATATCCTCAATGGTTTCCTTGGTCCTTGCATCGGTGTTCATGCATTCCTCAATGTTGTCAATGTAGAAGGAAACCGTGGAATGGTCACGCTTTCCAAGCTCTGCGCCGATGCTTTGGAGAGAAGCCTGAGTTATCTCCTTGATAACATATGCCGCTACCTTTCTTGCTGTTGAAACCTGAGCAGCTCTTTTTGAAGAGCGTATGTCGTCGGAGGTCACTCCGTAAACATTTGCTACCTCGGAAATTATCCTGTCAACGGTAATGGGCGCAGAGCTGTCATCGCTGAGGATCTCTCTGATGGCGTTCTGAGCCTGAGTCATTGTGGGAGGCGTTCCTATAAGATGTTGAGCAGCTTTCAGCTTTTTAACGCAGCCCTCAAGCTGACGGATATTTGATTTGAGCCTGTTTGCGATACATTCAACAACCTCATCGGAAAGAGTGAGGTTTAAAAGATCGGCTTTTCTTTTTATAATAGCAACTCTCGTTTCAAAATCGGGAGTGGTGATGTCAGCGATAAGTCCCCATTCAAAGCGGTTTCTGATCCTGTCCTCCAAAGTTTTGATGTCTTTAGGGGGACGATCGGAGGTCAGCACGATCTGCTTGCCCTGCTTGTGAAGCTCGTTGAAGGTGTGGAAAAATTCTTCCTGAGTTGATTCCTTTCCCGAAATGAACTGAACGTCATCAACAAGAAGAACGTCGGCGCTGCGGTATTTCTTCCTGAAAGGGAGAGTATCCTTTTCCTTGATAGCTGTGATTAGCTCGTTTGTGAATACCTCGCCGGTTACGTATACAATGTTTGTTTCGGGTTCCTTTGCCTTTATTGCATTAGCAATGGCAGTCATAAGGTGTGTCTTGCCCAGTCCCGATGGTCCGTGGATAAAAAGAGGATTGTATGCTCCTCCTCTGTTTTTTGATACGGCAACGCAGGCAGCGTGGGCGAATTCATTTGACCTGCCTACTATAAATGTATCGAAGGTATAGTCGTACTCGGCGTTTGAAAAGGTTTTTTCCAGCTCCTCACGCTTTGTTCCCTCACTGTCGGAGCTTGGCTCTTCGCTGTCGTCGGGAGTTATCTCTATCTCCACATCGAAGCCGAGAACGTTCATAAATCCCTCTTTCAGATATTTTTCGTAGTTCTGAATGATTATTTTTTTCTGGAATTCCGTCTGAATTTTGAAATAAGCCGTGTTTTCTTCAAGCTTAACGGGTATCATTTTGCATATCCATGTTTCATATGCTACCTGAGTAAGCTCGTTGTTGAGGACTTTTCCGTGAATATAATCCAGAACCTTTTCAAAGACCTCGTCGAATGATTTCATAAAAAAATCTTTCCTTTCGGAGAATTTTCACATTAACATAGATTTGAGGAAAGTATTTGAGCCGCCGTCTGAATAAAGGATCGGTATGATACGTAAGAGTTTTAATGGCGGCTGTTACACAGACACACGAATACTATTTTATTGATTATACCACATTTCGCTCATAAAATCAAGAACATATAATTAATTTTGCTCTGACAAAATACACATTATAATATAGTATAATTGTTGATAATGACAATTGATTTTTTTATACATTATATATTAGCTTCGGAGAGAGGAAAGGATAATCATATATTGTAAAACTTTGCTAAAACAAAGTCATATAGGGCTGCTTCGGGACGCAAATTATTACAAAATAAAAAAAATTTGAAAAAACACTTGACACATGCCTATTGTTTACGCTATACTATAACATTGATAGGGTATTCCCTGCGTTTTTTCATGTCCGTATTTAAACTGTCATGGATTTGTTATCAGGCAAAGTAATAAAGCTTTGCTTTTCAAATTAATCAGAAGGAGGAGAAAAAATGAAAAGAACATATCAGCCTAAGAAGCTCCACAGAAAAAAAGAGCACGGCTTCATGAAGAGAATGTCTACAAGAAACGGCCGCAAGGTACTTTCCCGCAGACGTGCAAAGGGCAGAAAGATGCTCTCATACTAATTTGCTCTTAAAATCAAAGGGCAGCTTATGCAGAGGGAGCTTTATGACCACATATTTGATGTGGTCATATTTTTTAGCAGGATTTTGTGGGCGGAGCTTTTCCGTTCCACGTCCTATCCCTGCAAAGTCACGGGACTGCGAAATTATGTAATTTTTCGGGAAAGATGGTCATATCATGCGTTACACCATAAGGCTTAAGGATAATAAGGAATTTCTAAAGCTTTACAGCAAAGGCGTGTTTGTAACGTCGGACATCTGTACCGTCTATTACAGAAAAAACGGCAGAAAATTCAACCGTATCGGCATTTCCACAAGCAAAAAGATCGGCAACGCAGTTATGCGCAGCCGTGCAAGAAGAGTTATCAGGCAGGCATATCGGGAAACGGAAGAGCTTTTTCCGAAGGGATATGATATTGTTGTATCCGCAAGAAAAAGGTCAACCGAATGTAAGTCCTACGAGTGCGCCGGATTTTTCCGCACAAAAGTGGTTTCGTCCATGAGAAATCCCGACAGGCAGAAAAGGACAAACGGCAGCTCTGCTGTCAATAACGTCAAGAAAAAATCATGAAGCTTTTCGGTTTTATATCATCTTTTTTAAAGAAAATATTTGTCATTCCCATAAGGCTTTACAAAAAGCTTATATCTCCCCTTTTGCCTGCACGGTGCAAGTATTATCCGACCTGTTCGACCTATGCTTTGCAGGCTATTGAAAGGTTCGGGATAATAAGAGGTACGATTCTCGGCGCATGGAGGATATTAAGGTGCAATCCATGGTCCTTGGGAGGAATAGATCCCGTTCCCGAAAAGTTTGATCTGTTTTATTACAAAAAGAATAAATATACTGAAAGTAATGATTATACAGATAGTAATTAATCAAGAAAACAAGTGAAATATCAAAAGCTATCTCATTTATATATAAATTGCAAGGATAGAAAATTTTCGTTTATTTAGGAGGAAATTCAAGCTTATGGGCTTCATTTCAGAATTAATCGGTATTCCTCTTGGCTGGATAATGTGGCTTATATATACTCTGGTCAAAAATTACGGAGTAGCTATAGCGATCTTTACGGTCATCGTAAGATTTTTACTTTTCCCAATTTCCGTTAAACAGCAGAAATCCTCTGCGGCAATGGCTGCATTCAGTCCGAAGCTTGAAAAGTTAAAAAAGCAGTACGCAAACAACCCCAACAAGCTCCAGGAAGAGCAGATGAAGCTTTATTCCGAAGAGGGCATCAACCCTATGGCGTCCTGCCTGCCGATGTTCATTCAGCTGTTTATCCTTTACGGCGTATTCGATGTAGTATATCGTCCAATTACTCATATTCTCAGAGTAGGCAAGGACGTTATTGCAAAGGCTACCGAAATAACCGCAAATATCAGCGTTAACGATCATCTTGTTTACGGTTCGGAGAAATTCTTCTCAAACCGTCCGGAGCTTTATATCGTTGAAGCTGTCAAGACCTATCCCGAATACTTTCAGGAATTCCCCGACCTTGTTGAAAAGGTAACAGCTTTTAACAATCACCTTTTCGGATTTATAAACTTAGGTTCTATCCCTAATTCGGTTTTTGCCGAGGGTACGGTTTGGAACGCTTCTTCAATAGGACTGCTCCTTATCCCTATCCTTTCGGGCGTTATCCAGCTTGTTCTTACCTTCTATCAGACTGCAAAGCAGAAGAAGCTCAACCCCGAAGCTGCTCAGCAGATGGCTTCGATGAATCTGATGCTTTATGCAATGCCTATTTTCTCTGTATGGATCGCATTTTCCTATCCTGCAGGTATCGGTTTCTATTGGGTAATGTCCTCAATTGTCGGATTTATTCAGAGTGTTATTCTGCACAAGGTTTATACTCCCGAGTATGTTGCAAAGCTTATCGAAAAGGATAAGGAAAAGCGCAAGAGAAAGAACAGACCCAACTTTATGGAAAAATACAATCAGATGATGCAGGAGCAGATGGCTCAGCAGAACGGTACGGCTGCCGCTGTCAAAAATAACCGTATGGCAAGCGCAGGCATCAAGGACGACGGCACTGTTCCCGAAAGGCTCTCAAAGGCTCAGTCCAAGGAATATGAAAGAAAGATCATCGCCGAAGCAAGAAGACGTCAGGCTGAAAAATACGGCGACGAATATATTGAAGACGACAAAGATTGATCTTTAAGTATTGATCGGTGAAAGGAATGATTTTTAATGAAAAAGGAATTTACCGCAAAAACCGTGGAAGAGGCAAAGGCTCTTGCAGCAGCGGAATTCGGAGTTGCTGCCGAGGAAATTAAATTTGATGTCATTGAAGAGGCAAAAAAAGGATTTCTCGGAATAGGAAGCTCTGACGCAAGGATATCCGCAGAATATGAACCCCATGTTCCCACAAAGGCAGAGATAGCTTCCGATTACATCAAAAGTATTCTTTCCGCAATGAATATCGAGGCGGAGCTTAACGTTACAGAAAATGAAGAGGGAGCTGTAATTGATATTGTTGGCGACACAACGGGCGCTGTTATCGGCAGAAGAGGAGAAACTCTTGACGCTATTCAGTACCTTGCTTCAATGACAGCTAACAGAAGCGATAAGGAATATTACAGGATAAGCCTTGATTCCTGCGGATACAGGGAAAAGAGAAAGGCTATTCTTGAGGATCTTGCACATAAGATAGCCAAGAGCGTTCTCAGAACGGGCAGAACAAGCACTCTTGAGCCTATGAATCCATATGAAAGAAGAATCATACATTCGGCTGTTTCCGAGATCGAAGGTGTAACCTCAAAGAGCATCGGCGAAGAGCCTTACAGACGTGTTGTTATTTCTTCCGTAAACGGCAAGCCCGAGGGAGGAAGATACGACAAGAAGAACGGCGGCAAGAAGGGCTACGGCAAGAACAACTCCAGAAGAGGAAAGAACGGCGAGATAACTTCCCGTTCCTCAATGGACCTTATGAAGACTTCTTTTGAAAAGGATTATAAGAAGCCGAAGCCTGAGGACACAATGTTCAATGACGACGGCGGACTTTACGGTAAGATTGATCTTTAATTGATTCCGATACTGAAACAAAGGGACTTGCGGTAATTATGTCTGAGATATATCAACATTCTCAGGCTGTTAATGCATTGTCCCTTTTTGGTTTATTTTGAAAGGATAATTTTTTGATGATGGAAGATACGGTTGCGGCGGTTTCCACTCCCAGAGCTGCCGGCGGAATAGCTGTTATAAGGATATCGGGAGATAAGGCTCTTGAAATTGCGGATAAAATTTTCTCACCTGTATCAACCGACAAAAAGCCTTCGGAAATGGACGGATACACCTGTGCATACGGCAGATTTTCCGACATTGACGACGGTATTCTGACCGTATTCAAAGCACCGAGGTCTTACACGGGAGAGGACGTTGCAGAGCTTTCCTGTCACGGAGGAATATTTGTGACAGACAAGCTTTTGAGAAAGGTTTTCGAGCTTGGAGCGTCCCCTGCAGGAGCAGGTGAATTTACGAAAAGAGCTTTTCTCAACAATAAACTGTCCCTTACACAGGCGGAGGCTGTTATGGACATAATTTCCGCCGAGGGCAGCGCATTCCACCGCTGCGCCGAAAAGGTCAAGGAGGGAGCGCTGTTTTCCGAGGTCAAGAAGCTTTCCGACAGGATAGTTCATCTTCTCGGCGAGCTTGGGGCATGGATAGATTATCCCGAGGACGATATCCCCGAGGTTGAAAATGACGCTATGCTCTCGGAGCTTCGTGATATATCCTCACGGCTGAAAAAGCTTCAAAGCACATATGACAGCGGCAGGATCCTCCGAAACGGCATCGACGCTGTTATTGCAGGCAAGCCGAACGTGGGAAAAAGCACGCTGATGAATCTGCTTTCGGGTTTCGAAAAAAGTATAGTTACCGACATTGCCGGAACTACCCGTGACGTTGTTGAGGAATCGGTGCGCCTCGGAGATATTGTATTGAAGCTTTCCGACACGGCAGGAATAAGAGAAACCGACGATATCGTTGAGGGTGCTGGAATAAAAAGAACCTTTGGACGGCTTGAAAAGGCTGAGCTTGTAATTGCCGTTTTTGACAATTCCGCCGAGATAGATTCCGACGACATGAAGCTTATAGAAAAATGCCGTGAGGTTTCTCTCCGTGGTGTAAAGGTCATTGCCTGCATTAACAAGACAGACAAGGAAGCTGTTATTGACAAAGAACTGCTTTCAACAAGCTTTGACAAGGTTGTTGAAATCTCCGCAAAAAATAATGACAACATTGATATATTACAAAATGTATTATATGACATATTTATTTCAAATAGTATATATAATGACGACAACAGCGTAATTATTGCAAACGAGCGACAGAAAATATGCGTTGATAAGGCGGTAAGCTGTGTTGACGAAGCCATTGAGGCTATATCAAAGGGTATCACTCTTGACGCTGTTAACATAATTCTGGACGAGGGTGAAAATGCTCTGCTTGAACTTACGGGCGAACGGGCAACGGAGGCTGTTGTTAACGAGGTATTCTCTCATTTCTGTGTGGGAAAATAAAAAATGTTCCACGTGGAACATTTTTGGGTATTGCTATATATTTATTTCTCAAAAGGATAGTTTAAAATGGAAAGATATTTTGTTGGAGAATATGATGTTGCGGTTGTGGGGGCAGGTCATGCAGGTGTTGAGGCTGCCTTGGCATCAGCACGGCTTGGTGTAAAGACTGCACTTTTTACCATATCTCTTGACGCTATTGCAAATATGCCCTGCAATCCTTCCATAGGAGGAACGGCGAAGGGACATCTTGTAAGGGAAATTGACGCTCTGGGCGGACAGATGGGTAAAACTGCGGACAAATGCTTTATCCAGAGCAGAATGTTAAACAAGGGAAAAGGTCCTGCTGTACATAGTCTGAGGGTTCAGGCTGACAGGGTGAAATATCATGAGTACATGAAAAAGGTCTGCGAGGAGCAGGAAAACCTTGATATAAAGCAGGCTGAGGTTGCCGAGATCGTCTGCGAAGACGGAAAGATATGCGGAATAATAACGGCTCTCGGAGCACGTTACAATGTGAAAAAGGTGATAATCGCTACGGGAACTTATCTCAAGGGAGTTATTCATGTGGGCGAGGTTTCATACGAAAGCGGTCCCGATTCCACACTTCCTGCAAAGTATCTTTCGGCGAGCCTTGAAGAGAACGGAGTTCATCTTAGAAGATTCAAGACAGGTACTCCGTCGAGAGTTCACAAAAGAAGCATTGATTTTGATAAGCTTGAACGTCAGGACGGGGACGAGGATATACAGCCCTTTTCCTTTGAAACCGACAGGAACGGACTGAAAAACATAGTTTCCTGCTATATCGCATACACCAACGAGGAAACCCACAAGGTCATCAAGGACAACATTATGAAATCCCCTCTTTATTCGGGAAGAATACACGGCGTTGGACCGAGATACTGCCCGTCCATTGAGGACAAGGTGATGAGATTTTCCGACAGAGAAAGGCATCAGCTTTTTATCGAACCTATGGGTCTGACGACAGATGAATACTATTTGCAGGGTATGTCCTCTTCCCTGCCCGAAGATGTCCAGCTGGATTTTCTCCATACCATAAAGGGTCTTGAACACGTTGAGGTCATGAGAAATGCATATGCTATTGAATATGACTGCTGCGACCCTCAGGACCTGAGGCATACTCTTGAATTCAAAAAAATCGAAGGACTTTACGGTGCTGGTCAGTTTAACGGTACGTCGGGATACGAAGAAGCCGCCGCACAGGGACTGATTGCGGGAATAAATGCTGCGCTGAGCGTTAAGGGCAGAGAACAGATATCTCTCCCAAGGTCATCGTCATATATCGGTACACTCATTGACGATCTTGTTATCAAAGGGGTTACAGACCCCTACAGAATGATGACTTCAAGGAGCGAGTACCGACTGATACTTCGTCAGGATAACGCCGATGAAAGATTGACTCCTCTCGGTCATGAAATAGGACTTATATCTGACGAGAGATATGAAAAATATCTTGCAAAGCAGCAGATGATAAAGGACGAAATTAAAAGACTGAAACAGACTACGATTTCGCCCACAGCCGAACTTAATGCAATGCTTGAAAGCAAGGGTACTGCTCCAATATCAACGGGAATAAGGATATCCGAGCTGATAAAGCGTCCTCAGATTTCATATGACGACCTTGCGCCATTTGACACCGAAAGGGCTGAACTTCCCTATGAGGTAAAGGAGCAGGCAGCACTGAAAATCGAGTATGACGGGTATATATCCCGTCAGCTTATGGAGGTCGAGCACGTTCAGAAGCTTGAGGAGAAAAAGCTCCCAATGGGTATTGATTATAAAACCATTGGTGGACTCAGCCTTGAATCGACTGAAAAGCTCAACAAGGTTCAGCCCGAGAATATCGGACAGGCAAGCAGAATTTCGGGAGTGTCCCCTGCCGATGTCAGCGTGCTTGTGATATGGCTGAGTAAGAACAAGTAATATAAAATTGTTCCACGTGGAACAATTTAGAGAAACGGAGAATATTGTGACTATACTGCCTTACAACGAATTTTGCGAATTATTCAATAAATGCGGTCTTACTGTGACGGAGGAATGTTACGGCAAGCTTGATATATACGCCGAAACACTTGTTGAATGGAACAAGGTGATGAACCTTACAGGGATAACAGACCCTTTGGGGATATCCGAAAAGCATTTCCTTGATTCGCTGCTTGTTTTCAAGTATGCCGAAATTCCCACGGGGGCAAGTGTCATAGACGTGGGAACGGGAGCAGGATTTCCCGGTATGCCTATGAAGATATACCGAAATGACCTGAAGGTCACACTTATGGACAGCCTGAATAAACGCATTAATTTTCTGAACGAGGCTGCCGAAAGAAACAGCATTGAAATTGATACTGTCCATAAGCGTGCCGAGGAAGGCGGACAGGACAAGAAATACAGAGAGCAATACGATGTTGCCGTGGCGAGGGCGGTGGCATCAATGCCTGTTCTAAGCGAATATTGTCTGCCCTTTGTAAAAAAAGGCGGAATATTTATTGCGATGAAGGGTCCCAATGAGGATATATATGAGGGAGAAAAGGCTGTAAGTATTATTGGAGGAAAAATCGAAAATGTGACGGAATATGAGCTGCCATGCGGTGATAAAAGAGTAGTTGCTGTCGTGAAAAAAATTGCCGACACACCGACAAAATATCCGAGAAACAGCGGTCAGATTTCTAAAAAACATCTGTAACAAAGGGTTACTGTGACAATGAGTACATCATAATGTCGCAGTGACCCGATTTTTTTTGATTTAAAATATGCATATCCGATGGTAAAATAACCATAAAGAAACTGCAAAAGAAAGGGTGCATATTTTATGAAAATGCCGCTTAAACCGTCAATTTTTGAATGCAAGGGAGGTTTTTCTGCTCTCAGCTCTGTTCTGATGAATGAAAAATCGGTGGGAAAGGTCATTGAGATCGGGATAGACAGAATATATCCAAACGCCAATCAGCCGAGAAAAACATTTCCCGACAGCGATATTGCCGAGCTTGCAGCAAGTATAAAGGTGAACGGAATGATTCAGCCTGTTGTTGTAAGGCGGATCGACATGGGCTACGAGCTTATTGCAGGAGAGCGAAGAGTCCGTGCAGCTAAGATGTGCGGATATGAGGTCGTTCCATGCATCATCGTGGAAACCACCGAAAGCGGTTCGGCAATGATGTCCCTTATTGAAAATGTACAGCGAAAGGATCTACATTTCTTTGAGGAGGCAGAGGCAATCGACAACATTATTAAGCTGTTCGGACTTACTCAGGAAGACGCTGCGGTCAGATTAGGTAAATCTCAGTCGGCTATATCAAACAAACTCCGTCTGCTGAAACTTAACCCAAAAGAACGCAGACTTATAACGGAATACGGTTTTACCGAACGTCATGCAAGAGCACTGCTGCGGATAGATGATGAACAGCTTAGAATGGAGGTCATCGAAAGAATATATTCGGGACGGCTGAACGTTGAGGGCACGGAAAGACTTGTTGATTCGGTCATTAAACGAAATGAGGAGATGAAACGAATAAGCAAGTGCAGAGGTGCATTCCGGGATATCAGAATATTCATCAACACCATTGATCATGCCGTTGAAATGATGCAGGCTGCGGGAATAAATGCTGAAGTCCGCAAGAACAGGGAAAAGGAATTTGTAGAATATATTGTCAGAATTCCGAATAACAAGTAATCGTTCCAACATGGAACGAAAAAGGGGGTAAAACATAATAAAACAAACAAAAAAATGTTCCACGTGGAACAAATGACAGAATAATTTTGATATTTTATAGATTATGACGATTGAATTTGCGACAGTATAATGATATAATATTACCATGAGAATATTAACGAAGGTAATGGTGATAAAATGGCAAAAATAATTGCTGTTGCAAATCAGAAGGGCGGCGTAGGAAAATCCACGACCGTTGTAAATGTTGCAGCAGGCTTAGGACTTCGCAATAAAAAGGTACTTTGCATAGATATGGATCCTCAGGGTAATACAACAAGCGGATTTGGCATACGAAAAAAATCGGTGAATGTCACGGTTTATGACGTTCTCATGGGGAAAAGACGCATAAGCGAGGGAATTATTGAAACTGCGTACAAGAACGTGTCGGTGCTTTGCTCCACATCTGCTCTTGCAGGTGCGGATATCGAGCTTGTTAATCTGGACAACCGCTCCAACAGACTGAAAATGCAGCTGCTGACGGTCAAGCCGAATTATGATTACATACTCATCGACTGCCCCCCGTCCCTATCGCTGCTTACCATAAACGCACTTTGTGCCTGCGACAGCGTACTCATACCGCTGCAGTGCGAATACTATTCACTTGAGGGACTTTCACAGCTGGTAGAATCCATAAAAATGGTAAAGCAGCATTATAATCCGACCATAGACATTGACGGAATAGTGTTCACCATGTTCGACTCACGGCTTAATCTGACGAATCAGGTTGTCGCCGAAGTTCAGAAGCACTTCCCGAAGAAGGTTTTCAGAACGGTCATTCCAAGAAATGTCAAGCTATCCGAGGCACCAAGCTTCGGTAAGCCTGTTATATATTACGATAAATCATCAAGGGGCGCCGAGGCTTATGAAAAGCTGACGGAGGAGATACTCACCCGTCACGGTGAAAAAAACATTGCTCCGAAACCGGTTAAAAAGAAGCTTTTGGGAGGTATAAGATAATGGCTTTGGGACAAGGCTTAGGCGCACTTTTTGAAGATAATGCGGTGACCGAGGAAAGTGGAGTACAGACTCTTCGGCTGTCCGAGATAGAACCGAACAAAATGCAGCCTCGTAAGGATTTTGACGAAGCAGCCATTGCAAGTCTTGCGGAATCTATCAGGGAACACGGGCTTATACAGCCAATTCTCGTCCGCCCCATGAATAACGGAATGACCTATCAGATAGTTGCAGGCGAAAGAAGATGGCGTGCCTGCCGTATGCTCGGTCTTGACGAAGTTCCTGTTATCATCAGGGAGTTGGACGATTTTGAAACCAGTCAGATAGCTCTCATAGAAAACGTTCAGCGTTCCGACCTGAACCCCGTTGAAGAGGCGGCGGCGTACAAGGAGCTTATGGAAACCTATCATATGACCCAAGAGGTCCTTGCAAAGACTGTTGGAAAATCACGTTCCGCCATTGCAAATTCCGTACGGCTTCTCGCTCTCCCCGAAGCGGTACAGGAGATGCTGAAAAACGGCGATATTACCGTTGGTCATGCAAAGGCTCTGGGCAGCATAAATGATGAAAAGCTGATGATCGAAACCGCCGAAAGAGCCGCAAAGGGTCTGCTTACTGTCAGACAGATCGAGAAGCTTGCGGCTGTGATTAACGACGCTTCCTCGGGAGGACAGGCTGAAAAATCTCCTGCCGACAGAGCACTCACAAACTATTATACCGAAATGGAGATCAGTCTGAGAGAACGTCTGGGCAGAAAAATCAAGATAAATTCAGCCAAGGACGGAAAGGGCAGCATTGTCATAGATTTCTTTGACAAGGAAGACCTTTGCAGACTTGCTGAACTGCTTTCCTCCGATTCGGAGTAAATTTGTTCCACGTGGAACATTTTTGCGTTTGGATAAAAAGGCAATATTGCTATTGATTTTTTCAAAAAATGTGGTATAATATTAATTATCGTGTGTGTATGTGCGCCCACTGCAAAAATGAGCATGGTGAGCACAGATTAATACATATGGCAAAATAAAACGAAGGAATGATATTGAAATGCTCGATATGAAGTTTGTCAGGGAAAATCCCGACATTGTAAAGGAAAATATAAAGAAGAAGTTTCAGGACAGTAAGCTTCCACTCGTTGACGAGGTGATAAAGCTGGACGCCGACTCCCGTGCCGCAAAGCAGGAGGGCGATAATCTCAGAGCCGAAAGAAACAAGCTCTCAAAGCAGATAGGTGCTCTTATGGGACAGGGCAAAAAGGACGAAGCCGAAGAGGTCAAGGCTAAGGTAAACGAGTTCTCACACCGCCTTGAGGAGCTTGAAAAGCTTGAAGCCGAGTATTCCGAAAAGATAAAAAAGATAATGATGACTATCCCGAACATAATCGACCCATCCGTTCCCGTCGGAAAGGACGACAGCGAAAATGTGGAGCTTGAAAGGTTTGGAGAGCCTTTTGTTCCCGATTTCGAGATACCCTATCACACCGATATCATGGAAAAGCTCAACGGAATCGACCTTGACAGTGCAAGAAAGGTTGCGGGCAACGGCTTCTATTATCTTATGGGCGATATCGCAAGACTTCATTCGGCAGTTACATCTTATGCCCGTGATTTCATGATAGACAAGGGCTTTACTTACTGCATTCCGCCTTTCATGATAAGAAGCAGCGTTGTAACGGGAGTTATGAGCTTTGCGGAAATGGATGCTATGATGTACAAGATAGAGGGCGAGGACCTTTACCTCATCGGTACAAGTGAACATTCTATGATAGGAAAATACATTGACACTATTGTTGACGAGGACACTCTCCCCCACACCCTCACAAGCTATTCACCCTGCTTCCGTAAGGAAAAGGGCGCTCACGGCATCGAGGAGAGAGGCGTTTACCGTATTCACCAGTTTGAAAAGCAGGAAATGATAGTTATATCCAAGCCTGAGGAGAGCATGGACTGGTTCCACAAGCTCTGGAGTTACACCGTTGAGCTGTTCCGTTCCATGGACGTTCCCGTAAGAACTATCGAGTGCTGCTCGGGAGATCTTGCCGACCTCAAGGTAAAGTCATATGACGTTGAAGCATGGAGCCCCCGTCAGAAGAAATATTTTGAAGTCGGAAGCTGCTCTAATCTTGGCGACGCACAGGCAAGACGCCTTGGAATAAGAGTAAAGGGTGCGGACGGAAAGAAATATTTTGCTCACACGCTTAACAACACCGTTGCAGCTCCTCCGAGAATGCTTATTGCTCTCCTTGAGAATAATCTCAACGAGGACGGTTCTATAAGAATACCCAAGGCACTTCAGCCGTACATGGGCGGAAAGACTGTTATTGAGGTCAAAAAATAAAAATACCTGAAGCAAGTTCTTGATTAATTAAAAAACCAAAGCCGTTTTTAATGTAATAGCGTTAAAAACGGCTTTGGTATATCAAATATTATAGCGGAGAAAATGCTTATGAAGAAAATAGTGATATTAATAATGATAATGACCTTAATGATAGGCTTTTCGGGCTGTTCGGAGAGCGAAAATGACCCTGCGGTAATAAACACATTTACACAAACTCCCGAAGATATGATCGAGGATAAAATGAATAATTCCGAAGAAGTGATACTATTATCCTACAATGAAATGAGTGACGGGACTTGGCAGGCAAACGGATACAGTTATAAATACAAGCTGGAGATAAGCGGACGGCTAAGCAATGCCGAAAAGGACACAACATATGTGATCTTAAGCAACATTGATGATATCACTTTTGAACAAGCATGGAAAGCAAGCGGTTTGAGCAGTAATTCAAGTGACTATTTCAAAACCGAAGATGCTGTTTTTGCTGAGATTAAATAATAAAAAAGCCATTGCAATGTTTTAACAATGCAATGGCTATAATGCTTAATCAACAAAAATTATTCGGCAGCGTTAAGCTTCTTAGCGAGCTGGCTCTTCTTTCTTGCTGCGCAGTTCTTGTGCATGATGCCCTTAGCGCAAGCCTGGTCAACCTTCTTGATTGCAAGTCTGATAGCTTCTTCGGACTTTTCAGCGTCAGCCTTCTTGAGGACTGTCTTGAGGTTGGTCTTTACCATCTTGTTCTGAAGTGTCTTTGTGTTGATAACCTTAACTCTCTTCTTAGCAGATTTAATGTTTGGCATAATAAATTCCTCCGATATTGTTACTGTTTCATTTGTATCAAAAATATATATTTGTGAAAATAACGGATATAATAGTTGTGAAAAAAGTCAAGGACACGGGTTTGGCTTTCGGGAGCAATGACAACTCCGGTATCACATTATATTATTCCTATCGCAATATCTGCTCGTCGTCCTGAGATATATACGAATACTATAATATTTTATCATTTTCATCAGCATTTTTCAATACAAATATCCGAAAAAGTTCGTAGAATTATTCGACAGGTTTTTGCATATTTTTCACAAAAGGAGGAGCATTTCAATGATATCCCCGAACAGAACAGACCTCGCCGTGGAGGTATTCGACCCCGATGTAAAAAAGCTGCCCAAAGGGATACGCCGAAAGATACGCCGAAGCAGCGTCTGCACAGTTACCGAAATAATCGTGGAGGACGAAATGGCGGGACTGCGCATAGGCAAATCAAAGGGGCGGTATATAACTGTTGAAACGGACAGGCTTTCGGCTCACCCCGAAGATTTTGCGGAGCAGTCGGGAAATATAGCCGACGAGATAGCTCCCCTTGTGGGAAATGCCAAAAACGTCATGTTTGTGGGACTGGGAAACGACAGCATCACTCCCGACACCCTCGGACCTCTTACCGCAAAACGGATAATTGCCACAAGGCACGTTGCGGGAATGAATGCAGGGCCTGAGTTTGCAAAAATGGAGCTGCGTTCGGTAGCCGTACTCTCCGCAGGAGTAATGGGTCAGACGGGCATAGAATCCTCCGAGCTTGTAAGCGCCGTTGCCGACAGTGCGGATATCGACTGCATTATTGCTGTGGACGCCCTTGCCTGCAGCGATATAACAAGACTCGGCACTACCATTCAGATAACCGACTCGGGCATATCCCCCGGCTCGGGTGTCCAGAACAGGCGGAAGGAGCTTTCCCGTTCATCATTGGGAATACCCGTTATTGCGATAGGTATACCTACGGTGGTCGATATGCATACCATTGTAAGGAACATCACGGGAAATGACCCCGACAAGCATATGCCAAACATGATGGTCACTCCCAGAGATATCGACAAAATGATTGAGCGCTCAGCCCACCTTCTTGCGTTTTCAATAAATAAGGCTCTCCAGCCGAAGCTTTCTTCAAAGGATATTCTGTCGTTGATGTGATATACAAAATGTATAGTATACAAATGGTATTGTAGCCTTTACACTGAGGAGATATTATTATACAAAAAAATGCAGACGTGTCTTGGCTGCATCAGTTTGTCGAAAAACTATAGTGCACATTGGTGTTACTGCGTCAAAAACGTTCCACAGGAACGTTTTTGAGGAAAAGGTAATACAT
>JBJERW010000103.1:0-5563 GCA_051882475.1 Huintestinicola sp.
TCAAAAGTTTATTTTCCGTTTTTATCCTCCGAAGAAAAATCACTGAAGGAAAGCTGCTCGCCCCTGTCGTCCTCGGGGAGTATATCCTCGGGAAAGGACAGCTGAACATAAGGCGAATCGGGTCCTCCGTACACATCGTCGAAGGAGGTATAGGACACCGCCGGCTGCCTGTTGTCATAATCGTTTGAGTTCGGCACATCAAAGACGGGCGAAGGCTGATTTGCCCCACGGGAGTTTCTTGCACGCTTTTCGTAGGCGCTGATGATATCCTCCTTTTCGGGTCTTGCGGCAGCATTTTTTCCGTCGATGAGCTTCATCACCTTAATGCTGTCCTTATCCGAAAGGAACATGAGGATAAGCCGTCCTCCGAGGGCGTTTACCGATATAAAATTAAAGCCCGTATATTTTGAAAAGGGCATTGACACAAGGGCGGCGTTCTGGACCGCCGAAAGCTTCATTATCCTGTGAGTTTTTGAGATAAGACCCGTATCGGATATTATCTCCCTGTCGGTAACGGTGTAGCGTATTGTCCTGTACCACATGGGCAGAAGGATAAGTATAAAAACGACATATACCGCCGCAAAAATTATCATCAGTGCAATAATTACTCTTTCGGGGAGAGTGACCTTGCTTTCGGGAAGATACTGGGGAAATTTCTCGCTGACATATTCTCTGAGGAAGTCAAGCGCTTTGATAATAACTATTGTCAGAACAAGTGCCGCTGCGGATAAAAAATGCTTTCCCTTGATATCCGATGTAAAGACCTCTGTCAAGCCGTCTGCCCCCTTCCGAATTAAGGCAACACCGCACAATTAACGTCTGCCGCCTTTGCCGCACATATGCTTGCAGATTTTCCGTCATCTTGCACCAAAACTCCTTGAAATACAAAAGTATTCCTGCGTCGTTTTGATACAATCTGACGAAAAATCTGACTGCGCATCTGCACGACAATAATTATGCGGTATTGCCTTAAATATAACAATATATGCCCTAAGTCTGCGGATAATTCGTCACATATGGTATATTATATCATATTATCATTTTTTTGGCAAGTACCTCATAAGCCGCCAAGACATATTTTCAAGCCGTGAAAGGGCAGTGAAAGGGCGGCAATTTTTATCATTAACCCGAAATATTCGCCTTATTATTTAGTATATATAACTATTGAAAAATAATAACGGCTGTAGTATAATAAATTATGTATATATGATAGGGTTTCCTTGTCCTTCGGGGATAAGGCTTTCTATGGAAACGCTGAATAATGCGAAGCAATCCTTTCGCCGTTTTGAGGAACGCTCGAAAATCCGTCACTGAGAGGGTGACGAAAAACGGCTGAAACGATTTATTCAGCGTTTTCCTAAAATAACAGCGCCGATAGGTCAATACAGCTGATATCGGCGGAACGGAGAAAAATAATGGCTCAGAATTTCGATAACCGCAGCAGAGGAAAAGGCAGAAACAACGGATACGGCTCAAAAGGCGGCGCAAAAAACGGAGGGGCTTACGGAAAACAGAGCGGAAGAAGCAGCTTTACCGTTGAAAATAATCGGGAAGAACCGAAAAACCGAAGTGCTCTCCCCGAGCTTGAGGAAAGCGACGAGTTCGGACTTATCGTGGGAAGAAACCCCGTTATCGAGGCGCTGAAATCGGGCAGGAATATCGACACCCTCTACGTTAACAGCGAAGCGGGCGGCAGCATCGGCATGATAACCAAAATGGCAAGGGACAAAGGTATAGTTGTCAAATCCGTAAGCGACGCAAAGCTCACTCTTATGTGCAGGGGCGCTTCTCATCAGGGGGTTATCGCTTCGGGAGCCTGTGCGGAATATGTGTCCGTCGAGGATATCCTTGAAGTATCGGCAAAAAAGGGCAGCAAGCCTTTTATCATAATCTGCGACGAGATCGAAGACCCACACAATCTGGGCGCAATAATAAGAACTGCCGAGGCTGCGGGCGCCGACGGGATAATCATTCCGAAAAGGCGCAGCGCTTCTCTTAACGCAACGGTCTACAAGACCTCCGCAGGAGCGGCAAGCTGGCTGCCCGTTGCAAGAGTTCCAAATCTCGGAGCGGCAATAGATGAACTTAAGAAAAACGGCATATGGATATACGGCACCGATGCTTCGGGCTCCGATTATACCGAAACCGCCTTTACAGACGGCATCGCTCTTGTCATCGGCTCGGAGGGCTTCGGAATGGGCAGACTCATAAAGGAAAAATGCGATTTCCTTGTAAAGCTGCCTATGAACGGCAGGATAACTTCCCTTAACGCCTCGGTAGCCGCAGGAATATTCATGTACGAGGCTGTAAGACAGCGCAGAGGCTGATATTTTCTGCATCGGCGCATATAAAAAAGCCCTGTGCCCGAATCGGGTGCAGTTTAAGGAGGAAACAATATTTTGGCTGACGGAAAATATACCCTTGACGATATTCTGAACGAATATTCATCCGACAAAAAAACTGAACATACATCATCCTCCATGTCACTTGACGATATACTTGCGGGATATGCTCCCCACGACGACAGCAGCATTATTGCCGAGGCGGACAGGCTCACGGCGGAAAGGCAGCAGGCGGACGACGAGGAGAAAAAACGCAAGCAGATAAATTACGAGATACTCAGCGGAGATTACGAAAGAAAATATATGCCCGACGAGCTTAAAACCTCGGCGGAGCTGGCGGCAGAGCGTTCCGCACGTAAAAGCGAAGCCTTCACCGAAGCTGCCTTCACCGAAGGCGAAGAAAAGGTTCCCGACGCAGCTGCCCGTTCTCTGTCTGAGATGTTTAACGAAGCCGCCGAAAATGTTCCTGTCGAAAAAAGTCACAATGAAGGCGGCAAGAAAAAGGTCAAGATCCGTCCCGTTAAAAACAGCCACGGAGCAAGCGACGATTTCGGAGAGCTAAAAGGAGTACACTCCGACGATGACGATTCCTTCGAGAAAAAATACGGCACATCTCCCCTGTTCATAAGCGGCGAAACGGACGACGCAAAGCTTATCGATTTGCCCTTTGAGCCTGACGAGGCAATCGGACGCTCCTTCTCGGAAAAGCTTGAAATGGAGGACGCATACTCGGAAAAATACGAGGACAAGGCTCCCAAAAGCAAGGGAAAGAAGGTCGCAGTCCAGCCTGTTTCCGCCTCAAAAGCAAAAACAGCCGCTCCCGTCCGCAAGGAACAGAAGGATCCCTTTGACAAGTATTCCTCCGTTGACGATGTGGACAACATAATAAGCGAATACGAAAGCAGAAAGGGTATCAAAAATTCCGCTCTCAGGCGTTCGGATACCTCACCTATAAAAGGTTATACGGATATTTTCAACAAGCTTCTGCAAAAAGAGTCGGAAAACGGAGATATGTCCGAAACGGGCAACTCCGAGCTTCTCGAAAGCATAAAGAAGCTGAAAAAAACCACACCCCCTCATGCCGCACCTATCGAAAGGAAAACCATCTCCGATATAGGGATAGATCTTTCCGACAAGATGCTGCAGGACACATCACAGATAAAGCTTGACAAGGAACGGACAGAGATCGAAAAGCTGAACGCTCTCAAGGAACGCCGCAGCGCAAAGATAAAGGATTTCGTCCTCGTGGGCGATGAAGAGGAAAGCTCACCCGAAGAAATAAACGATGAAGAAAACGAAGAAGTGGACGATTTTGAAAGTCTTGTGGACGCACGTTCCATTTCCGAGCACATCGCCGAGCAGCAGAGCAAGCTGACGAGCAGACTGCTTATCCTGATCTTCTGTTTTGTTGTTTCGGGATATATCGCCCTTGCAAACGATCTTTCCCTGCCTGTTATAGACAGCTTCGGACTTATTAACAAGCACACTCAGCCCGATGTATTCCTGTTCATAAATTCGGTCATCGGCGTAATGGCAGGCTTTTTTGCATATCAGACCGTATCAAACGGTATGTCAAAGATATTCTCCCTTAAACCCGACAGCGATTCGCTGTCCTCCCTTGCGCTTATATCGAGCCTTGTGACCTCCATGATCTCCCTTGCAAATTCAAACATGGTCAGGGGCAGCTTTGTATACATTTATATCCCCGTTGCCATAGGAGCGCTTATATTCAACACCATAGGCAAGCTGCTGATAATCATCAGGACAAAACGGAGCTTCCGCTTTATTTCGGGGGACAACGACCGTTACGCCCTGTTTATCGTCGATGACGACGATAAGGCTCAGGACTTTACAAGAGGCTCTCTTATGGATTTCCCCGTTCTTGCGGCAATGCAGAAAACAGAGGTCATCACCGATTTCCTCAAGACCTCCTATGCAGGGGACAGCGTTGAACGCTTCTGCAAGATAATCACACCAATTATTACCTGCGCCGCAGCGGTCACGGGCGTTATCGCAGGTCTTATGGCACGGTCAGAGCACGGCTCTCTCGGAGCGCTCTGCGTGGGACTTTCGGCATTTTCCTGCTGTGTGGGAATGTGCTCCTGCTTTGCCATGATGATCGTGGTAAATATGCCTATGAACAAGGCGTCAAAGAAATACAACGAAAGTCAGGGAGCTATCCTCGGCTTTGACAGCATAGATGAATTTGCGGACACAAACAGCATTATGGTCGATGCGTCCCAGCTTTTCCCTGCGGGAAGCGTTAATCTGAAAAACATCAAGGCATTCCCCGACACAAGCATTGACGAAGCCATTGTTCAGGCGGCAAGCCTTACAAGCCAGTCGGGCAGCATACTCAAATACATGTTCTACGACATCATCGTGGGAAAAACCGAAATGCTCAATCCTGTTGAAAGCTATATTTACGAAGATTCAATGGGTCTTTGCGGCTGGATAAACAACAAGCGTGTGCTTCTCGGAAACCGTGAGCTTATGGCAAACCACAGCATTGAGGGTCTGCCCTCGGTAATGAAGGAGAAGGAATACACGGACGGCGACAAGATCGCTGTATATCTTTCCATATCGGGACAGCTTTCCGCAATGTTCATCGTTGAGCTTACCGCTTCCTATCAGATAAGTCAGTCATTGAAGGAGCTTGAAAAGAACAGGATATCCGTCATGGTCCGCTCCGTTGACTCCATGATAAGCGTAAACAGGCTTTCGGAGATGTTCGGGGTTTCTCCCTCGACCTTCAGGCTTATTCCTTTCAGAATGCACCCTGCATACGAAAAGGAAACGGAATACGTTGCAAAGCGCCCTGCACTTCTTGCCTGCACGGGAAAATTCTCGGCATTTGCAAATCTTATTCTTGGTTCAAACAGGCTGAGGGGAACCATCTCGGGCGGTCTGATAATGCAGGCGGCGGCAATTCTTCTCGGAATACTGCTTACTCTCACGATGGTACTGATGAACTCTCTTCCGGAGCTGACTGTTACGAGGGTACTGCTTTACAATTTCCTATTTGTACTGCTTTTTTACATCTATCAGGCATTCAGAAAAGTTTAAGCGGCAGGCTGAGCCTGCACCCTATCGTTCTGTTAGTTAATTTTGGGCGACATAATTATTGGCTCGGTAACGGTACTTGTTTTGTATCCGTTGCCGAGCTTTTTTGTTTTATTTGAATATGGTAGTTGTTTCATTGCCCGTTTTAGGAAGGATAG
>JBJERW010000104.1:0-5411 GCA_051882475.1 Huintestinicola sp.
ATGCGACAGCATTTCGAGGGGGGCGTACAAGACCGCCCCCCTTCTTTCAAGAATGAATTACCTTTCCTCAAAAACGTTCCTGTGGAACGTTTTTGACGCAGTAACCCCTTTGGAGCAAGCTGATGCCGTATTATTAAACCCATTACTATAATAATACTGCTTTTCTATCCGAAATATTCATATCGGCGATAATTTACAGTATCGGTGTTAAGTGAAAATCCCGTGAAACTTTTGGCAGCAGATAAATACTTTAAGGATTTTTTAAGGAAACTGTGATATTCTTCATTATACGAAAAGAACACTGAAAGGATGATTCCTGATATGAATACTGCATCGGCTGTTTCCGATACAACAAAGGGAAAAAGCAGAATGAAAAAAATCATGATATGCATTGCGGCGCTGATAATCGTCGGCGGAGCAGGAGTGGGCGTATATGCCGCCGCTTCGTCCTCCGCATCGGGTGAGGAGATATCCCGATACAGAGAATACACCGTTTCCTCAGGCAGCATTACAATGGGCACTTCCGAAAGCGGTACAATATCCGTTGAAAGGGAATATGTGACCTTCCCCGGCAGCGCCGAGGTGGAGGAGCTTTACGTAAATACAGGCTCAAAGGTTTCCGAGGGTGACAAGCTTATGAAGCTGAGCGCCGACGACATAGCCTCCGCAAAAGCAAGCTATGAAAACCGCATTGCCCAGGCAAAGCTTGACCTTGAAAAAGCGGAGCTTGACAGGCAGACAAACACTCTCAAAGCTCAGCAGACCATGGACGCCGCTATCGAAAAGGGCAGCAGCGCTCAGAGCGAATACGAGCTGTTCATCGCAAAGAACGAAAACAGCAAAAGCGAAAGCCAAAGCAATCTTGAAAACCTGAAAAAACAGCTTGACGAATACAAGGAAATGTCCCTCACCGTCGATGCCGATTACGCTGTTTTAAGCGAATATGAAGAAAAGCTTGAAGAGCTTGAGGATAAATATTCCGAAATGGAAAGCGAATACAAGGCTCTCCAGAAGATAGACAACACCAATCAGAAGGCGGTAAACGCCCTCAAGACGGAATATGACAACTACACCGACAGCATTTCCGAGCAGTACGAAAACATAACCAAGCTTAAGGAAAACCGTGAAAAAGCACAGGAGGCGGCAGACGATGCCTACGAAGCATATATATCCGCCCAAGAAGAATATGACGAAGCTGTAAAGCAAAGCAATTCGGGCAGCTCCGACACATCTGACAGTTCCCAGAGCGCAAACACCGTAACGACCGCACAGAAAAAGCTTACGGCGGCAAAGGAAGCATATGACGAAGCGCTCTCCGCTCTCCGCTCAGCAAAGGCGGCATATTCGAGCTATTATATCAGCCTTGGTGAAAAGATAGAGGATACTATCGAGGATTACGAGAACAGGATAAAGGAGCTGCAAAAGGTCTACGACGCTCATTTTGAGATAACCGAGGACTGCAAGGAGCAGCTTGACGATTACAGCGATACCGTTTCCGCATACCGCACCGAATACGAAAGCTTCAAATCGGATTATACCGACATATACGGCTCAAACGACCCGGACTCCATTGCAGACAAGATATCGGAGCTTACTTCAAGCGTATCCTCCGCAGAGCTTAATATACAGAGCAGCGCCGCTTCGGAAAGCTCCGAGCTGCTGAGCGCCGAGCAGGATATGCAGTCTGCCGTAAGCAATGCGGAAAATGCTCAGACGGTTTACGACCAGACTGTTGCTTCTCTCGATTCCGAAGTCGCCTCCGCCCAAGAAGAATATGACGACCTTCTTGACGAATACAGTGATTTCCTTGAATACTGCGACGACGAGGGATACATTTACGCTCCCTGCGGCGGCACGGTGGCTTCCGTGGGAGTATCCGAAGGGGATACCACAAATTCCATGTCAACTCTCGTAAACATAATGGATTCAAGATACATCTACCTTTCCGCATCGGTATCCGAGGAGGATATCACATCACTTACCGTAGGTCAGGAATGCTCAATTGAGCTTACCGCCTACGAAAACAAGACCTTCTCCGGCAAAATATACACTATCGCAGCGGAGCCTGCCCGCTCATCGGGTTCGGTAAGCTACACGGTAACGGTCAAGCTTGACGATGAAAGCGGACTTAACGTTTACGAAGGAATGACGGGCGAAGTCACATTCCTCCAAAAGCAGGTTGCAAATACCCTGTACGTTAACGTAAACGCCGTAGAATTCCGTGACGGAGCATCATACGTCAAGGTTTACGACGAAAACGGCAATGTGGTGGAAAAAGAGGTCCTAACAGGCTTCACGGACGGTTCGACAGTGGAAATTATAAGCGGCGTTTCCGCAGGAGAAAAGGTCCTTGCCGAGGTAAAGCTTTCATAAAGCATAAAGCCGTTTGTCAGAGAGGAATGTCATAATATGCGTTTCACAGAGCTTATTAAAACTGTTTTTATAAATATAATGTCCAACAAATCAAAATGCGCTCTGACCTCCTTGGGTATCGTTGTAGGCTCGGCTACCATCATACTTGTCATTGCCATAGGACAGGGCGGAAAGCTTGACGTGGCGGATCAGTTCAAAAACCTCAACGCAGGCGCAATTGAGATAACCGCAGGTCAGTCCGCCGATACAATGATGGAAGAAATGATGGGCAATGTGCCCGGCAATATGCCCGGAGGCGGCGGTGCTCCCGGCGGTGGAGGCATGCCCGATTTCGGAAGCGGCGGAAATATGCCAAGCTTCGGAGGGGGAGGAAATATGCCGAATTTCGGCGGAAACAATAACAGCCGCAGCGGCGGAGGGTCGGGCGGCGGAAAAGCATCCTTCTCAGCATCAAGGACAGGTGCCGTAACTCTTACCGAGGAGGACGCCGAGGATATCGAAGCTGTTGTGCCGAATATTGAATCCATATCCATTTCCGCAAGCGGCACGGCTGCCGTTGAGGGCGGCGACCTTGAAGAAGAAACCGAATATACCGTTGCGGGAGTTATGGCGGAATACGCCGACATTACAAACCTTGAGCTTCTCTACGGCACATTCATCACCGACGAGGACGAGGAGAGCAAAGCAAAGGTCTGCGTCCTCGGATACAAGACCGCCCAGAGCATATTCGGCGCAGCATATCTCGCCCTTGGGGACGTTGTTTCCATAGAAGGCAAAAACTGCGAGGTCGTAGGCGTTCTTGCCTCAATGGGAACAGTTTCATCTGGCATAAGCCCCGACGAGGCAATTTATATGCCCTATTCCACAGCGGAAAAGTATGTGTTCGGAAGCTCCGTTGATCCTGTTATCACAGCGGTCGCTTCGGACGTTTCCGAGGTGGAAAACGTTATGGCGAACATTGAAACCGTCCTTACCCAGAATTACCCTAACGCAAAATTCACCATTACCGACGCAGGCGCTCAGATGGAGGCGGCAACAAGCTCGGCAAATACTCTCCAGACTCTCCTTATAGCCGTTGCTTCCATAGTATTCGTAGTCGGCGGAATAGGCATCATGAACGTGCTTTTCGTGACCGTAAAGGAGCGCACAAGCGAAATAGGTCTGCTTAAAGCTCTCGGCAGCAAAAAGCATATTATCCTGCTTGAATTTCTGCTTGAAGCGGGAATGATAGCTCTTTTCGGAGGAATTATCGGCGTGGGAGCAGGCTATGCTCTGATACCCGTCATTGAAGCCTTGGGAACAAGAGCCGAGCCTGTGGCTGTGGCAGGTGTGCTGTCGCTGATATTCGCCGTTGTAACGGGAACTGTGTTCGGGTTCTATCCTGCGCTGAAAGCATCTCAGCTTACGCCTATCGAGGCGCTTAACAATGAATGATAAATTATTGAGAGGAACAAGCATTATGAATAAAAGCAAAAAAATATCATCGGTATGCTTTGCCGCAGCGCTGCTTATAACAGTGCTTTCAGGCTGCTCAGACAAAAATGAAAACGGCGAACAGGCATGGCTCTCCGCCGAAACGATCTCAAATAACTACATTGCCAAGGACACCGACACCATAGTAACGGGTGAGGTGATTTCCATAGTCGGAAACGAAGTTACTCTTGCTCTGGGCACTGCAAAAGGATCTGCTGATGGGGAAAAGCCTTCATCTTCCGAAGATGCCGACAACACGCCCTCATCGGAAGATGACCTTCACGGCAAGGGAAAGGGAAACAGACCCGATTTCGGCGGCGGTGAAATGCCCGATATGGAAAACGGCGGAACTCCCCCCGATATTAACGGCGAAATGCCTGACCTTGAAGGCGGAGAAAAGGGCAAAGGCGTCGGCAGAAGGTCAAACGTTTCCCTTGAAAAAAGCGGCGAACAGGCTGTATACTATCTTCCCGCAGGAATGCCCATAACGGGGCTGAGCGGCAGAAACACCGACTATTCGGGAGTCACCGAGGGAATGATCCTTACGCTGACCGTAAACGAGGACGGTATAGTATGTGCGGCAAAATCCGAATAAGCATCGCAGGGAGGCATGAGCCAATGAGCAAAAAAAACATATCCGTATCGCCGAAAACAGCGGAAAAGGAAAGCATCGGCGCTTCGCACACGGTAATAGATATGCGGAACATAAAAAAATCCTATGTAATGGGTGAAAATGTCCTGACGGTGCTGAAAGGCATAAGCCTTCGTGTTGAGGAGGGGGAGTTTCTTGCCATACTCGGTCCCTCAGGCTCGGGCAAATCCACCCTCATGAACGCCATAGGCTGCATGGATAATTTTGACGAGGGCGAATATTTTCTTTCGGGATTGCCCATTCACACCATGAATGACAGCCGTCTTACCGAGATACGCAACGAATACATCGGTTTTATCTTCCAGAAATATCATCTTATATCAAAATATACCGTCCTGAGAAATGTAATGATGCCCCTGCTGCTTAGAGGAGCTTCCTCGGACGAGGCGGAGGCTGCCGCAAGAGAGCAGCTTATACAGCTTGGCATGGGAGAACGAATGAACCACAAGCCCCATGAGCTTTCGGGCGGTCAGCAGCAGAGAGCCGCCATTGCAAGGGCACTTGTGGGAAATCCCAAGCTTCTGCTTGCCGACGAGCCAACGGGCGCTCTTGACAGCGCAACGGGCAAGGAGGTCCTGCGGCTTTTCAGGGAGCTTAACGATAAGGGTCATACGATAGTTATGATAACCCATGACCTGAACGTTGCAAAAAATGCAAAGAGGATAGTCAGGATAATCGACGGCGAGCTTTTCGAGGGTGATACGGCAGAGCTTGCCGCAAATGCATAAAAAGCAAGATAGCGAAATTTACTATAGTTACTAATCGGAGTTAAAGTTTCGCTCAAGCCTTTTCCAAAGGCTTGCAGGGGTCAAGGGGGCGGAGCCACCTTGTCGCCGTTCGCAAACGGCGAAATCCCCTTTTGCCTTCAAAGGCGGAGAAGGGGTGAGAAATGCGACAGCATTTCGAGGGGGGC
>JBJERW010000105.1:0-23083 GCA_051882475.1 Huintestinicola sp.
TGTATTACCTTTTCCTCAAAAACGTTCCTGTGGAACGTTTTTGACGCAGTAACTCCTATGTATTATAGTTTTTGGACAAAATGATGCGGACTGCACTTTATACGGCAGTCCGCATTTTTGACATTAAAGCTATGCTGTGAATAATTACCTTCTTGCCGCCGAAAGCATACCGCTTTCCTGATTTTTCTTGTATTTCAGACGGAGATTGTCGGTGATAAGGGCGATAAATTCGCTGTTTGTGGGCTTGCCCTTTCCGACGCTCACGGTGTAGCCGAAAAGATTCTGTATGGTGTCAAGATCGCCCCTGTCCCATGCGGTTTCGATAGCGTGTCTTATTGCACGTTCAACACGGGAAGCGGTGGTGGAAAAGCGCTTTGCCACGGTGGGATAAAGAAGCTTTGTTACCGATTCAAGCATTTCGCTGTCCTCAAGGGAAAGGAGAATGGCTTCTCTCAGATAATGATATCCCTTTATATGCGCAGGGATACCTATCTGATGGATTATATCTGTGACCACCATTTCCATATCCTCGGAAAGACGGGGATCGTCGGGACACTGCTCCATCTGTACGGCGGAGCGGATAACGTTTGCAAGCATATCTGCGTCAAAGGGCTTGAGCATGAAATATGCGTTATCCATTGACATTATCTGCCGCTCCGTAAAAAGATTCCTGTAGGCGGAGGTCACTATGAAAAACGGCTTCTTTACAAGAGAATCGCTCCGCTTGATAAGCTCTGCGGCGTCGATGCCGGGGATTATGCTGTCCACGACAACAACGTCGGGTTCTTCGCTGCGGATAGCTTCAAGGAGCATGAGTCCGTCGTTTTCACGGGTCACAGCAAAAAATCCCTTGCCTCTGAGAGCGTTTGCAAGGGTGCAGCCGAATTCCTTGCTTTCGTCGCCTATGATTACCTTGATCTTGTCGTTCATTGTTATACATCCTTTCCGTGTTGCGATATATATCCGTAATTTATGTAATAATGCGGCATTTTCTCCGTCCTGCGGATATCATATCATGTATTGTGCAGTCAGCTTTGCTTTTTTTGTGCTGTGTCAATATATTATCACGATTTTCAGCATAAATCAATAGGATTTTGCCAATATTTCTTAATGAATTTTCTTTGAAATAACGGATAAATTGCCATATTTTTAAATAATTTAACAGGTATCGGATTTTTCGACGGCATATCAATCTTTGCTTTATTTAATGACAAGCCTTCCTTGATTGAACTAAATGAATTTAAGGTCTTTTTTGCCGATTATATTGGAAACTTATGCTGTAAATGAAGAAACGTGGTCGGATATTTTCAATGGCATATGCCCTCAAATATTTGGAACTTGGCGAATTGTATTTTTATATGGCATATTTTGGCGATGATGTGTTCGGCTGTGAAATAGGACGGATATGCATTTATCGGAAGATGTATCTTTTTTATTAAGAATTGCCGCTAAATGCTTGATTTTAAGGAGGGAATGTGGTATACTGAAATAAGTTATGTATATGCGTAAAATTTAAGAACTTGCCTTCATAAGATATGTGTGCAGATTTTCGAGCATAATTTTGTAAGCGACGGTTGCATCGCTAAGACAAGGAAAAAATGCGCAGGCGGGCTTTCGCCCGGCAAGCATTTTTAACGAAGTCTGCGGCAAAATTTGCCGAAAAGATGTGCGCATACTCTTGTGAAGACGAGTTCTAATGCGGGGACGGCGATTATTTTGATAAAAAGCATGACCGGCTTCGGCAGAGCCGAGGAAATCATTAACGGCAGGGACATATTGGTTGAGATCCGTTCCGTGAATCACAGATACTATGAGTTTTCCGCAAGAGTGCCGAGAGCATACGGCTATCTTGAGGAAAAGCTGAAAACCTTTCTGAACGGAAGAATTTCACGGGGAAAGGTGGAGGTAAGCGTCAGCATTGCAAGCGTTGAGGGGAAGGACGCTCTGATAGAGGTAAACAGCAGCATTGCCGAGGGCTATGTTGCCGCTTTGAGAAAGGCCAACGAGAAGCTTGGACTGACCGACGACCTTTCACTTTCACAGCTTATCAGGCTGCCCGATATATTCAGCGTCCGCAAGGCTGCGGAGGACGAGGAGGTCATCTGGAACGATGTTCGGACCGTTGCCGAAACGGCAGCGGAGCGTTTTATCGCCATGAGGGAAACCGAGGGCGAAAAAATGAGAGAGGACGTTCTGGAGCGTATAGACAGCATTGAAAAAATGGTGTTTGAGATCGAAAGGCTCTCTCCCGTTTCTGCCGAGAATTACCGCACAAAGCTGTATTCAAGGCTCTGCGAGGTTCTTGAGGACAAGAATGTTGACGAACAGCGCATTGTTACAGAGGCTGCAATATTCGCCGATAAAACTGCCGTTGCAGAGGAAACGGTAAGGCTGAAAAGCCATATCAGGCAGTTTATCGAGCTTGTTTCTCTTGACGAGCCTGTGGGAAGAAAGCTGGATTTTCTTATTCAGGAGTTCAACCGTGAGGCAAACACAATAGGCTCAAAGGCGCAGGATATTGCCATCACAAAGCTTGTTGTGGATCTGAAATCCGATATCGAAAAGATAAGGGAGCAGATACAGAATATTGAGTAATACAAAACATTTCGTGCTTTTGCGGAGGGTCATATGAAGCTTGTTGGGATAGGCTACGGAAACGTTGTTTCGGCATCAAGGCTCATTGCGGTAATAAGTCCCGAATCGGCGCCTGTCAAGCGCATTATTCAGGACGCCCGTGACAGAGGAATGCTGATAGACGCCACATACGGACGGAAAACAAAATCGGTGCTTGTTATGGACAGCGACCATGTTATCCTGTCGGCGGTGCAGCCTTCCTCTATTGCAGGCAGGCTCACGGACGAGGAGCTTGACAACGGTATCCCGTCAGACGATGAGTAGTATTATCCGTGCGCATGAAAAGGAGGTGCTTCCATGGAAAAAAGCAGAGGAATGCTTATTGTCGTTTCCGCTCCCTCGGGCTGCGGAAAGGGAACTATCCTTGCGGAGGTCCTTAAAAACGACAATTTCTATTATTCCGTTTCCGCCACTACGAGAGATCCGAGAGAGGGCGAGGTAAACGGGATCAATTATCATTTTTTATCCAAGGACGAGTTTGAAAAGCTCATTGCCGAGGAGGGTATGCTGGAGCATGCCTGCTACTGCGGCAATTATTACGGTACTCCCCGAAAACAGGTTTACGAAAAGCTTGACGAGGGAAAGGACGTTATCCTTGAGATAGAGGTTCAGGGAGCGATGAAGATAAAGGAAAAATGTCCCGAAGCGGTGTTTATCTTTATTCTTCCGCCGTCGCTGAAGGAGCTTCGCCGCCGTCTGGAAAACAGAGGCACGGAAAGCGAAGATGTTATTGCTAAAAGAGTGGGGGAGGCAGCAGGCGAGATAGCCAAAGCCGTTAACTACGATTATATCATAGTAAACGACGACCTTGACACCGCCGTGGAGGACTTCCTTGCTGTTATAAGAGCCGAAAGGCTTACAAAGAAACGTAATTCAAATAAAATAAACGAGGTGCTTGAAAATGCTTAGACCTGCTATGTCACAGATCGCCACAAAGGGCGAAAGCTATTATTCCGTTGTTATCGCTGTTGCAAAAAGAGCGAGAGAGATCGCAAACGATCTTTACGAAAACGGACAGATACTTGAACAGAAGCCTGTAAAGACTGCTGTTGAAGAATTTGCCGCAAGAAAGTTTTCCATTGTTGAAGACCCTGCCGTAAAGGCGCCTGCTTGTGCAGCAAAGGGAGAATAAGCTTTCTCATGACGGCAAACAGCGTGCTCGCCGCAGCAGTGGGAGTCAGCGGAACTTCCTACGGCTTTGACCGAAGATACCGCTACCTTGTTCCGAAGGGGCGTGAGGATAAGGCAGCTGCGGGCGTAAGGGTCATAGTGCCCTTCGGCAAGGGCAACAGAAAACGCATGGGAGTTATCCTCTTTACGGAGGAGTGTTCCCGTGAGGAGGCGGCAGGCTTTAAGCCCATAAGCTCCTTTATCGACCCCTCTCCCGTGCTGGGTGAGGAACAGATGCAGCTGCTTATGTGGCTGAGAAACGCCGTGCTCTGCACTTATTATGAAGCTTTCAAGACGCTTATTCCCCCGGGTTTAAGCGTTAATTTTACTCAGAAATACCGTGCTTCCGACAGGAAACCTTCGGAGGACGAGGTAAGCGCCCCGGCTAAGGATATTTATGATTCCCTTGCGGAGGTAAAAAACTGCCGTGAACAGGGAATGATAATCGAGGCGGCTCTTGACAGCGACGACAAGGCTTATGTTTCCGAGCTGATGGAAAAAGGCTTTATCGAGGAATACGACGAGGTAAAGCAGCGTGTCAGGGACGACACGGTGAATATGGTCCGTCTTACGGCAGAGTATCTTGCAAACCCCGGAGGCTTTAAAATTTCGGAAAAGCAGAAGCTTGTTTCCGACCTGCTTTTGCAGGAGGGCACGGCTTCGGTGAAGGAGATATGCTACCTTTGCGGAATAACCTCGGCAGTCATAAAGAATATGGTCAAAAGCGGCGCTGCGGAAACCTACGAGTACGAGGTCATACGCACTCCCGAAGCGGAGATCACTGCGGATATAGATAAGATTGTCCTGAATGGTGACCAACAGAAAGCCTTTGACGGGATATCGGCTATGATAGCAGAGAAAAAGTCCTCGGCGGCGCTGCTGTTCGGCGTTACGGGCAGCGGAAAAACTCCTGTTTTCGCAAAGCTTATCAAATATACTCTTGACATGGGCAGGAACGTGCTCATGCTCATTCCCGAAATATCCCTTACCCCTCAGACGGTGAACCGTTTCAGGGGACTGTTCGGCGATGTGGTTTCCGTTATGCACAGCGGTCTGTCACTGTCCATGAGGCTCAACGAGTACAAGCGTGCAAAGACGGGTCAGAGCAGGATAGTTATCGGCACGAGAAGCGCAGTTTTCGCTCCCCTTGACAACATCGGACTTATCATCGTTGACGAGGAGGGGGAGAGGACGTACAAGTCCGAATCCTCCCCAAGATACAACGCCAAGGACGCTGCTCTCCAAAGATGTCTTTATCACGATGCGGTCCTGCTTCTTGCTTCCGCCACGCCCAGCGTGGAGAGCTATTATATGGCGCAAAAGGGGAAGTGCAGGCTTTTTACCATGCCAAGGCGCTATTCGAGCGACAGTCTGCCTCATGTGGATATAATCGACATGAGCGGAACGGGACGGATATTCAGCGAGCAGCTTATTGCCGAAACGGAGGAAAATCTCCGAAGAGGCGAGCAGACCATTCTGCTCCTCAACAGGCGGGGATATTACACCTACATCAGCTGTTCCGACTGCCGTGAGCCTGTGACCTGTCCCAACTGCAGCATTCCCATGACCTATCATAAGGTGAACAACAGGCTTATCTGCCATTACTGCGGCTACGGCACGGAGATGACCGACACCTGCCCGAAATGCGGCGGAAAACGGCTGAAGCTTACGGGAATGGGTACACAGAAGCTGGAGGACGAGCTGGCGGAATTTTTTCCGAGCGCAAGGATACTCCGCATGGACGCAGACACTACATATTCACGCTATGCCTACGACAAACGGTTCGCCGAATTCGGCAGCGGTGAATATGATATAATGATAGGAACTCAGATGATCGCCAAGGGTCTGGATTTCCCGAACGTCACTCTTGTGGGGGTGCTGAATGCGGATAAATCCCTTTATTCGGGAGATTTCCGCAGCTACGAAAGGACCTTTTCCCTTATCACTCAGGTGGTGGGAAGAAGCGGACGTGGGGACAGACAGGGAAGGGCGCTGATACAGACCTTCAACCCCGATCACTATGTTATAAATCTTGCGGCAAATCAGGATTATCTCGGCTTTTACGAGCAGGAGATAGCTGTCAGAAAGGCGCTCATATATCCGCCCTTCTGCGATATATGCGTTGTGGGCTTTTCAAGTCCCATTGACAGATGCGCCGCAGCTGCCGCAGACCTTTTTGCGGCAATGCTCAAGGAGGGACTTGCGAAGACGACGGAGAAAATGCCCGTCCGTGTGCTGGGACCCTCAAAATGCGTGTTTGAAAAAATAAACGGCAAGTTCCGTTACAGAATAATCATCAAGTGCAGGAACAACAGTATTTTCCGTGAGTTCATCGGAGATATCTGGCGGAGCGCTTCAAAAAAACGAGAATTTTCAAATGTTTCCTCTTATATCGACATAAACGGGGACATTGCTCAATAAAACATTGAAAGGAAATGATATCTGATGGCACTCAGAAATATTGTTATCGACGGCGACCCTATCCTCAGAAAAAAATGCCGTCCCGTTGAAAAGTTCGACGAGAAGCTTCACATGCTGTTGGACGATATGCACGAAACCCTTGACAAATCGGGGGGAGTGGGTCTTGCCGCTCCTCAGGTTGGCTTCTGCCGCAGATTGTTCATAATGCATCTGGAGGAAGGCAGGATAGAAGCCATAAATCCCGAGATAGTAAAAAAAGGCGGAAGGCAGCGTGTTGTTGAAGGCTGTCTTTCCTGCCCCGACAAGTGGGGATATGTTACCCGTCCGAAAAAGGCTCGTCTGAGGGCGCAGGACAGGGACGGAAACTGGTATGAGCTTAACTTTGAGGATCTGGGCGCTCAGTGCGTATGCCATGAGAACGATCATCTTGACGGAAAGCTCTTTACGGACATCGTTGAGGAATATGTTACCGTCAAGGAAGACGCAAAATAAGTAATGAAAGGCAGGCAGCTGCTATGAATATTGTTTTTATGGGTACTCCCGATTTTGCCGTTCCGTGCCTTAAAGCGCTCTGCGAAAGCGGAGAAAATGTTACGGCGGTATTTACTCAGCCCGACAAGCCCAAGGGCAGAGGCTACAAGCTTACTCCGCCCCCCGTTAAGGAATACGCCGTTTCACGGAACATTCCCGTTTATCAGCCCGTAAGCCTTAAAAAGGGAGAGGACGCCGAAAATGCGTACAATATGCTCAAAGAACTTGCTCCCGACCTTATAGTTGTTGTGGCATACGGAAAACTTCTTCCGAAATGTATACTTGATATCCCGAAAACATATTGTATTAATATCCATGCTTCCCTGCTGCCGAGATACAGAGGTGCGGGACCTATTCAGTGGTGCGTGCTGAGCGGCGAGAAGGAAACGGGCGTTACTTCCATGATAATGGAAGAGGGTCTGGATACGGGAGATATGCTGCTCTCCGAGAAAACTCCCATCGGCGAAAACGAAACCGCAAGCGAGCTTCATGACAGGCTTTCGGTAATGGGAGCGGAGGTGCTGCTGAAAACCGTCAGCGAACTGAAAAACGGCACTCTCATAAGGACAAAGCAGGACGACAGCCTTTCAAATTACGCTCCCATGCTTACAAAGGATATGTGTCCCATAGACTTTTCGCAGCCTGCCGAGGCAGTCCACAACAAGATAAGGGGACTTTCATCATTTCCCGGAGCATCGGCTGTCTGCGGCGGCAAGCGCATAAAAATATTCGGAAGCGTTCTTGAAAAGAAGCATCATGAGGGCGTTAAGCCCGGAACGGTCTGCGATACCGATAATTTCACGGTGGTATGCGGCGACGGAATGGGTGTAACCTTCACCGAGGTACAAGCGGAGGGCGGCAAGCGCATGAAGACTGCCGATTACCTCAGGGGAAGAAAGCTTGAAAAGGACACTGTTCTGGAATAATGGGGAAAACAGGGGACAGAGCTACACTGTTTTATTAAAGGAAGGAATGTCTTATGTACTGGGATTCAACAATAATTATCCTTATCCCTGCGCTTATCTTCGGTCTTATTGCTCAGGGAATGGTCAAATCGGCGTTCGCAAAATACAGCGATGTCAGAAACAGCAGAGGATTGACAGGCGCAGATGCCGCACGCCGGATACTTGACAGCAACGGACTTTACAACATTCAGATAGAGCATATCAGCGGAGAGCTTACCGACCATTACGACCCCAAGGCGAATGTTATCCGCCTTTCCGACAAGGTCTACTCCGACACGTCCGTTGCGGCGGTGGGAGTTGCGGCTCACGAGGCAGGTCATGCCGTTCAGCACGCAACGGGATATTTCCCCATAAAGATACGAAGCGCTATTATTCCCATAACTCAGCTGGGTTCATCTCTTTCAACTCCTCTTGTTGTGCTTGGAATTGTTTTTTCATGGGACGTTCTAATAACCGCAGGCATACTGCTTTTCTGTGCGGTGGTGCTGTTTCAGGCGGTAACTCTCCCTGTGGAATTCAATGCCAGCGGACGTGCGCTGAAGATACTGAGGGAAAGCAATTTCCTTGACGAGGATGAGCTGAAGGGTGCAAAAAAGGTGCTCACAGCCGCTGCAATGACCTATGTTGCGGCAATGATATCTGCGCTGCTCAGCCTTCTGAGGCTGCTTCTTCTGTCAAACCGAAGAGGTAACAGAAGATGATATTTTCTGAAAGGACGCTGTAAAATATGTCGGCAAGGCTTACGGCTTACGGACTTATAAAAAGAGTCTATACAAACGGGACATATTCAAATCTTGCGCTGGACGCCGCTTTCAAGGACAGCACTCTCTCCGAAAGCGACAAGCGCCTTGCCGCACGGCTTTTTTATGGCGTTATCGAGCGGAGGATGACCCTTGAGCATATTATTTCCGCTTACACGAAAAAGCTTGATATCGAGGTCGCCGTTGTGCTGATGATGGGTATCTATCAGCTTCTGTACATGGATAACATTCCCGACAGCGCAGCGGTAAACGAGTCGGCGGAGCTTGTCAAAAAGGTGAAGAAGGCTTCGGCGGCAGGACTTGTTAATGCGGTGCTCAGGCGGTTTATAAGGGAGGGCAAAAGGATACCTCCCGTTAAGGGTGGACATCTTGCGGAGCTTTCGGTAAGGTATTCCTGCCCCGAAGAACTGATAAAAAAGATCATGGACGGCTACGGCGAGGAGAACGCCATATCACTCCTTGAAGCGTCGCTGCTGCCTTCGGATACGGTCATAAGGGTCAATCCTCTTGTCACATCTCCCGAAGAGCTTGCAAAAGAGCTTGAAAGCAGGGGAGTGACCGCTGTTATCCGTGAGGACGACCCTATGTGCATCACGGCGGAGGGGATAAAAAGCGTGGAAAAGGACGAAGCCTTTCTCCGTGGCTGCTATCATGTGCAGGACTATTCCTCTCAGCTTTGCTGCAGGGCAGCTGACCCGAAAAGCGGAGATACGGTCATAGATGTATGCGCCGCTCCCGGAGGAAAGACCTTTACCATGGCGGAAATGATGGGTGACAAGGGCGTTATATATGCCTGCGAGCTTCACGAAAAACGCACACGGCTCATTGAAAAGGGTGCCAAGCGGCTGAAGCTTTCCTGCGTTAAAGCGGTATGCGGCGACGCAAGGGAGCATAACGGCGAACTTCCCCCTGCGGACGTAGTTCTGTGCGATGTTCCTTGTTCGGGCTACGGAGTTATCAGGGGCAAGCCCGAAATAAGATACAAGCCTCTTTCCGAGGGAGAGGGACTTCCGAAGATACAGGGGGATATCCTTGAAAATGCGTCGGGATATGTCAGACCGGGAGGAACACTTATCTACTCTACCTGTACCGTAAACATTGACGAAAACGAAGCCGTGGCGGAGCGTTTTTTGAAGGCTCACCCCGAATTTGAGGGGGATTTTTTCCCCGAAGATATGGGGGAGCATTTCAAGGGGAAGTTTATGACGGCGGTGTTCCCCAAGGACTTCGGCAGCGACGGATTTTTCATCTGCCGAATGAAAAGAAAAGCTTGAATGTGACCGTGAAAGGATAATCCGATGCAGGAAACTCGGGGCGGCTGCCCATATATTGTGAAGGATAAAATTGATATATTGTCCCTCTCTCCCGAGGAGCTGACGGCTCAGATAGTGGAAATGGGGGAGAAAAAATTCAGAGCCGCTCAGATATTTGAGTGGCTTCATGTGAAAAAAGCAGTGAATTTCAGTGAAATGACCAATATTTCATCGGAATTTCGCACAAAACTTGATAATAAATATTGTATAAACCGACTAATTGTTGCGAAAAGACTTGAATCTTGTATAGATAATACGATAAAATATCTTTATGAGCTTTTCGACGGCAATCATGTGGAATCTGTCCTCATGGATTACAAGCACGGAAACAGCCTTTGCATATCTACTCAGGTGGGCTGCAAAATGGGCTGCCGTTTCTGCGCTTCCACAATTGCAGGGTTCAGAAGAGATCTGCTGCCCTCGGAAATGCTGGGGCAGATATACGAAGCGGAAAGAGATTCGGGCAGGCACGTTGACAGTCTGGTGCTCATGGGCATCGGAGAGCCTCTTGATAATTACGACAATGTGGTGAAGTTTCTCGGACTGCTTTCCTCGGATAAGGGGAAGAACCTCAGCCTGCGCCATGTTTCACTTTCCACCTGCGGTATAGTTCCGAGAATATACGACCTTGCGGAGCTGAAAACGGGACTTACTCTTTCGATATCTCTCCATGCCGCAGACAATAATGCGAGAAGCAGCGTTATGCCCGTAAACAACACCTATCCTATCGAGGAGCTGCTTAAAGCGTGCAGGGCGTATTACGAAAAAACAGGCAGACGCATTTCGTATGAATATGCGGTCATATGCGGAGTGAACGATTCCCCCGAGGATGCAAAAAAGCTTGCCGCAAGGCTCAAGGGCATGGGCGCTCACATAAATCTTATACCCGTAAATCCCATCAAGGAGAGAGATTACCGTGCCGACAGGAAGTCGGTGGCGGCATTCGCCTCGGAGCTTGAAAGGCTTGGAATGAACGTTACGGTAAGGCGTACTCTGGGTACGGATATCAACGCCGCCTGCGGTCAGCTCAGACGGGAATACGAGGTATAGTTATATGTTCCCACAGAAAGAAGATGGTCAAAATGATGGTATATACTCATACTGATATAGGACTTTCCCGCAGCGAAAATCAGGACAGCACAGCTTTCGCTCTCCTTGAGGACGCTGTGTTTGCAATTGTCTGCGACGGTATGGGCGGCTCAAATGCGGGCAGCGAAGCAAGCTCCCGTGCGGTCAGCATCATTCATGACAGCGTTGTGAAAAGCTACAGAAGCGATTTTGACGACAACAAGATCAGAAATATGCTGGTTGCGGCTGTAAAGACTGCAAATGCGGTAATATACGATCTCAGCTCAGCCATTCCCGAATGGAACGGAATGGGAACCACCTGCGTTGCGGTAATGTGCCGCAGGGGGAAATATTACGCCGTTAATGTGGGAGATTCAAGAGCTTACCTTGTAAGCCATGAGATACGTCAGATAACAAAGGATCATTCCGTGGTGATGACCATGTATGAGCGTGGGGATATCACCAAGGAGGAGATAAAAAATCACCCCCGAAGAAATGTCATTACAAGGGCGGTTGGAGTTGCGGCAAACGTTGATCCCGATTATTTCGAGGACGATATGCCCGAAAAATGTGCGTTTATCCTCTGTACGGACGGTCTGTCGAATTACTGCGATGAAGGCTTCATGTTCAGGGCGGTAAAGGACAACGCTCCCGAAAATGTCCCCGGAATTCTTGTGGGGGAGGCACTTAAAAACAGCGGAAGCGACAATATAACGGTTGCTGTTATTAAATAAAGAGAACAGACGGTTATTCCGTTTATACATAAACAGACAAAGGTTATTTATTCATTCGTATCTAATGTGTGTTAGAGTACGAAGAAAGGAATGGTAGCATAAATGGATAAGAATATCGGCAAGAAGCTTGACGGCCGCTATGAGATAACCGAGCTTATAGGCATCGGCGGAATGGCGGACGTTTACAAGGCTGTTGATATAGTGGAGGACAAGGTCGTTGCAGTCAAGATACTGAAAAACGAATATGCCGACAACGACGATTTTGTCAGAAGATTCCGCAATGAATCCAAGGCAATTGCCGTTCTTTCACACCCCAATATCGTAAAGATCTACGATGTTGGATTCAATGACAGAATGCAGTTCATTGTAATGGAGTATATCGACGGGATCACATTAAAGGAATTTATGGAGCAGCAGGGCGTCCTTAAATGGAAGGACTCGGTGCATTTTATCATACAGATACTCAGAGCCTTGCAGCATGCTCATGACAGAGGAATAGTCCACAGGGACATCAAGCCTCAGAATATCATGCTTTTCCCCGACGGAACAATAAAGGTCATGGACTTCGGCATTGCAAGATTTGCACGAGAAGAGGGCAAGACCATTTCCGACAAGGCTATAGGCTCAGTTCACTATATAAGCCCCGAACAGGCAAGAGGGGAGATAACCGACGAGAAGAGCGATATCTACTCGGTGGGCATTATGCTGTATGAGATGCTTACGGGAGTAAAGCCCTTTGACGGAGATACGCCCATTGCTGTTGCGCTTATGCATATGAACAGCAATCCCAAACCACCCAGAGCCATTAACGATACTATCCCCGAGGGTCTTGAAGAGATCGTTATGAGAGCCATGCAGCGTGACGCTTCAAAGCGGTATCAGTCCGCTTCGGAGATGATAAAGGATATCGAGGAATTCAAAAAAAATCCGTCGATCGTGTTTGAGTACAAGTACCTTGCAGACGCTGAAAAGACCCAGTATTTCAACCCTGCGGAGGTTAACAGGAGCAGGGCGGTCATTGATGAGGACGGCGATGAGATACCCGACGGTCCAAGATACAAGACTCCTCCCAAAAAGGCGGACAAAAATGAGGTGAAGAAAACGAACAGGAAGAATGTGAAGGCGGTCAAGGACGAAGATATTGACGATGATTATCTTGACCCCGATGACGATGACGATGATGACGACGAGGAGGTTTCCAAATCCTCATATTTTGTTGTGGCGCTTACGGCGATCGCAGCTGCCGTTATAATCATTGCGGTTGCGTTTATTGCCATACAGATCATCACGAACCTTGGCGGCACAAAGGGCAAGACAGATACCATGATAAGCCTTGTGGGCTATGATTACAACTACTGCAAGTCACAGTATGCCGAGTATTTTGACCTTGTTGTTGACCAGCAGAAGTATTCCTCGGAATATCCCGAAGGAACTATCATTTCACATACTCCCAAGGAGGGTGCGACCTTCGTTGTGGGCAGTACACAGGTCAAGGCTGTAGTAAGCCGAGGCCCTCAGATGGTGCCTGTGCCGAACGTTTACTCCCTTGAAGCGAACACCGCTCAGAGCATGATCTCGGCAAGCAATCTGAAGGTCACGATCGTAATGCAGAACAGCGACGCCGAGGAAAACACGGTCATCAAGACCGACCCCGAAAGAAACACTGAGGTTGAGGTCGGCTCAACAGTAATAATGTACGTAAGCCTCGGCCCCGAAATATATGATGTTGTTGTCCCGAACGTTGTGGGCATGAAGAAGGCGGAGGCGGTTGCGTCCCTTGAGGATAAGGGCTTTACCGTTCAGCTCCAGGAGGAGGATTCCGCAGAGCCTGCGGATACTGTACTCAGTCAGAGCCTGCCCGCCCTTACAGAGGACGGTCAGCCGAATATCGTAAGTCCTTTGCAGACTATCGTTCTGACCTACAGCTCGGGCAAGGCGCCCACGACCCAGTGCAGCATTACCTTTGCAGTTCCCGACGGACTCAAGGGCAAGGCGACATTTAACGCTTATGTAAACGGTAATCTTTCGGGCACGGTGTCGGTGGACAATATCGGATACGTTTCCACCATCTCTGTTCCCGTTGAGGGCACGGAGATACAGAAGGTAATTCTTGAAGCGGTAAACGACAAGGGCGATGTTGAAAGCATCGGAGAATACTCTATCGACTTTACTCTCCAGACCGTTTCCGAGGTAAGATTTGACAAACAGCTGCTGAAAAAGATGTTCGGTGTGGAGGAAGAAACCGAGTACACCGTTACAACTCAGTCGGACGGTTTCTATGACCCGGGTGCCGATATCATTGATACTCCCGATGATTGGTGGGCGTCCATAATCAACGGTTATTAATACCACAAACTTTTGAACAGGAGGTCGTTTCCTTTGTCGGAAACGGTCACAATATGAACAGGAAAAGCGGATTGATATTAAAATCCGTCGGCGGACAGTTTACCGTTCTCTGCGATGCGGAGGACGGTAAATTTGCAGGCGGAGAAACAATTGAATGTAAGGCGAGGGGGATATTCCGCAAGGATAATATCGTTCTCTGCGCAGGCGACCGCTGCATTGCGGAGGACGGTGTCATAACCGAGATCCTTCCGAGAAGGAACAGCCTTATCCGTCCGCCCCTTGCAAATCTTGACTGCCTTGTGTTTGTGGTTTCCACCTGCCGTCCTGTGCCGAGTCTGCCTGTGCTGGACAAGTTCATAGCAGTCTGCGAGTACAAGGGGATAGAGCCGATGCTTGCTGTCACCAAAAACGACCTGAAACGGGACGAGCATATCTGCGATATTTACGGCAGGATAGGCATATTTGCAACGGCGGTGGATTATGAAAAGCCCGAAACCTATCTCTGCATAAGCGACCGTATCGCAGGAAAGATCGCCGCTTTTACGGGAAACACCGGTGCGGGAAAATCCACTCTCCTCAATCATATCGACCCGAACCTTAACATTGCAACGGGTGAGATAAGCGAAAAGCTTGGCAGAGGACGGCATACTACAAGAGCCTCGGAGCTTTACCGTCTGCCAAACGGAGGATTTATTGCGGACACGCCCGGCTTTTCCTCTTTTGAAACGAATCAGTATCAGATAATCCTCAAGGAAGAGCTGAAAGGCTGTTTCAGGGAATTCGGCGAGTATGAGGGAAAATGCCGCTTTGCCGACTGCAACCACATTGCCGAAAAGGGCTGCGCCGTTATTGAGGCTGTAAAGGACGGCAGGATAGCCAAAAGCAGGCACGACAGCTATGTTATGATGTTTGAGGAAGCTAAAAATATCAAGGAATGGGAGGTTTCAAGATGACGGAGGCTGAAAAGTCCGCTCGGAAAGAAACGACCTGCGCCATAATCGGGGGAAGCCCCGATTTTTTTTGCCGCAGAGAAGAGCTTGAAGGCTGCTTTATCATTGCGGCGGACGGGGGATATGACAGATGTTTGGAGCTTTCTGTGCACCCCGATATAATTGTGGGAGATCACGACAGCAGCAATGCTCAGCTGCCAAGTGATATCGAGGTCATAACCGCTCCCCGTGAAAAGGACGACACGGACACTATACTTGCGGTGAGGACTGCATGGGAGAGAGGGTACAGGGATTTTGGGCTGTACGGCGTTACGGGCGGCAGAACGGGTCATATGCTGGCGTCGGTGTTCACTCTGGAGCTTATCCTTTCCATGGGCGGAGCTGCTTGTTTGAGGGACAGGAACGGGGATACTTATATTCAGGGCACGGGGACAAAAATCTACTCCGCAGAAGGCTTTTCATATGTATCGGTATTCTCCCTTACGGACAGCACGGAGCTTGCGATGAGAGGGTTCAAATACGGTGGAGAGGGTATGAAGATAAGCCGCAGCTATCCTATAGGGGTAAGCAACGAATTTGCCGAAAAAGGCGGCGAGATCGAAGTTTTTTCGGGCAGGATACTTGTTGTTTGCGAAAAATAATCACAAAAATCCTCAAGCTGAATATTATATCAGTATGCACGCAATACATACCGATTTTCGGCGGAAAGGATAGTGAGCGATATGAAAATGGTTGTAGTCAAGAGTCCGAAGCTCCTTGCGGGGTTACTGCGCATCATTTTTCGGATAAGAAAGGAACCTGCGGATTCCGAGCGGTATTGATACTAATCTTCAATCAACCTATAGACAAATCCTCGGCTAAAATAATTCCACTCTTCGTCAAACTCCCTTGCAAGGCGGCGAGCCTTGCTGCGGTCGTTTTCCTTGATTGGGATTCTTTTTTCTGTCGGTTTTGTCTATAGAACGAACGAAGATTAGTATGATAATCGTGGGCGGTCATATGACCGCCTGAGGTTTTAGCAGCGGACAAGCTTGTCATACGGAAAATTGTCATTTCTTCACGGTCATGTTCATAAGCTGTTACGAGGTGATTTTTGTGAAATGTACATTTTCCGAGCTGAAAAACAGAGAGGTCATAAATATTGTCACGGGAACAAGGATAGGGTATATAGACGATCTGCGGCTCAATGCGGACAAATGCAGGGTGGACGCCTTCATCATCTACGGCAGACCGAGATTTTTCGGTCTGCTTGGCAGGGACGAGGATATTATCGTTGACAGCGATGAGATAGTCATGATCGGAACGGATACGGTGCTGGTCAAGGCGGACAATGATAATTTGTCGAAAATTACCAAAGAAAAGGGCATAAATTTGTTTGAATAGGTAAAAGAAAACTCTTGAAAAGAAAACGGGTTTATGGTATAATATATAAGCAATTCGCACGCAGGACTTTTGACGATGGTGTTCGGAATTTCACGTATGTGAATACGGGAGCTTCGGATTTTAGTCAAGCTAAGTCAGGCGGAGGAAAATTTAATTTTATTTAACCAGGAGGAACTACAAATGGGCGTAGTATCAATGAAGCAGCTTCTCGAAGCAGGCGTTCACTTCGGTCACCAGACAAGAAGATGGAACCCTAAAATGGCACCTTACATCTTTACAGAAAGAAACGGTATCTACATTATCGACCTTCAGAAGACTGTAAAGAAGCTTGACGAAGCATATGCATTCGTTAAGAGCGTTGCTGAAAACGGCGACACTGTACTTTTCGTAGGTACAAAGAAGCAGGCAGGCGATTCCGTTAAGGAAGAAGCCCTCAGAGCAGGCGTTCACTATGTAAACGCAAGATGGCTCGGCGGTATGATGACAAACTTTAAGACGATCCAGAGAAGAATCAAAAGACTTGAACAGCTCCACCAGATGCAGGAAGACGGCACATTCAACCTGCTCCCCAAGAAGGAAGTTGTTAAGCTTGAACTTGAGATAGAGAAGCTTGAAAAGTTCCTCGGCGGCATCAAGGATATGAAGAAGCTCCCCGGTGCTCTCTTCGTAGTTGACCCCCGCAAGGAAAAGATCGCTGTAAGCGAAGCAAAGAAGCTCGGTATCCCCGTAGTTGCTATCGTTGATACAAACTGCGATCCCGACGACGTTGACTATGTTATCCCCGGCAACGACGACGCTATCAGAGCAGTTAAGCTCATTGCAGGCGCAATGGCTGACGCTATCATCGAAGGCAGACAGGGCGCTCAGCAGGTAGCTGAAACAGAAGCAGCTGCCGAAGAGGCTGAAGAAGCTGCCGAATAATCGGCGTTCCGCACAGCTTATGACTGTTTTTTCCGACAAAAGCTTTGACATATATGCTTTGAGGACAAAAAACGGTGATAATAGCATGAGCGGAGAGAATAATATAATGTAATTTACAATGCCCGAATGATTCTTTCACCGTTCGGGCATTTTAAGGATTTTGGAAAAAATATTAGGAGGAATTTCAAATGGCAAAGGTATCTACAGCAGAAATCAAAGACCTGATGAAAGCTACAGGCGTTGGAATGATGGACTGCAAGAAGGCTCTTGAAGAGGCTGACGGCGATAAGGATAAGGCAGTTACAATTCTCCGTGAAAAGGGACTTGCAACTCAGGCTAAGAAGAGCGGCAGAATCGCAGCAGAGGGTATTGTTACTTCTGTAGTTGAAGGCAATGTTGGTGCTGTTGTTGAAGTTAACATTGAAACAGACTTCGCTGCAAACAACGAAGAATTCAAGGCTTTCGTTGCAGCTGTTGCAAAGACTGTTATCGAGCAGAACCCTGCTGATGTTGATGCACTTAAGGCTTGCACGATCAGCGGCGGCAGCAAGTCCGTTGAAGAAACTCTCCAGGATCTCTTCATCAAGATCAGAGAGAACATGGTTATCCGTCGTTTCACAAGACTTGAGGGCGTTCTTGTTCCTTACGTTCACGGCGGCGGAAGCATCGGCGTAATGGTTAAGCTTGACACAGATCTTCCTGCTGACAAGGTATTCGAGGTTGGTAAGGACTGCGCACTTCAGGTTGCAGCTATGAACCCTGCTTACCTTAACAGAGAAGCTGTTCCCGCTGATGTTATCGAAAACGAAAAGACTATTATGATGGCTCAGATGGCTGAGGATCCTAAGATGGCTAACAAGCCTGAGCAGGTTCGTGCAAAGATCGTTGAAGGTAAGGTTGGCAAGTACTACTCCGAAAACTGCCTCCTTGAGCAGGAATTCGTTAAGGACGGCGACCTCACAGTTCAGAAGTACGTTGATAACGCAGCTAAGCAGCTCGGCGGTTCTATCAAGGTTGCTGAGTATGTTCGCTACGAAAGAGGCGAAGGCATCGAGAAGAAGAAGGATGACTTTGCAGCAGAAGTTGCAGCAATGGCTAAGGGCAGCAACTGATTTATACGGTAACGTAATAAAAGCTGTTTCCGAATTTTTCGGGAACAGCTTTTTTGTGTATAGGGATTTTGCTGCTAAGCGGAAAAGGGGCTTGTCGTTGTGTTGGAACGTTCGAGGATATGAAAATGGGTCGGTGCAGAATATAACATCTGCACGACCCGTTTTAAATCATTCGGTTAAAATCAATACGGAATAATGCTGAGGAGAACGCCTGCGGCAACTGCCGAGCCGATAACGCCTGCAACATTCGGTCCCATTGCATGCATGAGCAGGAAATTCGTGGGGTCTGTTTCTGCGCCCACCTTCTGGGATACTCTTGCTGCCATAGGAACGGCGGATACGCCTGCCGAACCGATAAGGGGGTTAACTTTGCCCTTTGTAACAAGGCACATGAGCTTTCCGAAGAGCACGCCTGCGGCAGTTCCCACGCTGAATGCGATAACGCCGAGTACGATTACCTTGAGGAACTCAAGGGTAATGATCTTGCTTGCAACCGTTGTTGCACCAACAGAAATTCCGAGGAATATGGTGATTATGTTCATAAGCTCGTTCTGAGCGGTCTTGCAAAGACGGTCAACAACTCCGCATTCCTTGAAAAGGTTGCCGAGCATGAGCATACCGACCAGCGGTGCTGCGGAGGGAACGAGAAGTGCAATGATTATTGTAACTGCGATAGGGAAGATGATCTTTTCTGTCTGAGATACTGTTCTCAGCTGAGTCATCTTTATCTTGCGCTCCTTCTCGGTTGTGAGGAGCTTCATGATAGGCGGCTGGATAAGGGGAACGAGAGCCATGTAGGTGTACGCCGCAAGTGCGATAGTTCCGACATCAATGGAGAATCCGCCCGAATTGAGCAGCTTGCTTGATACGTAGATAGCTGTAGGGCCGTCTGCGCCGCCGATGATAGCTATAGAGCCTGCTTCGTTTGCGGTAAAGCCGAGAGCCGCAGCACCGATAAAGGTAAGGAAGATACCTGCCTGTGCGGCTGCTCCGAGAAGAAAGCTCTTCGGATTTGCAATAAGTGGAGCAAAGTCTGTCATACAGCCGATGCCGAGGAAGATAAGAGAGGGATATATTTGCAGCTTAACGCCCAGATACAACAGGTCAAGCAGTCCGCCCTCATGAAGTATCCGCCCGAAGTCAAGCTCCTTGCCGTCGCTTATGTCGAACAGTTCGGGATGATACATGCCGACCATCGGCAGGTTTGTAAGCAGCATACCGAATGCAATAGGCAGCAGGAGAAGAGGTTCAAACTTATGCTTGATAGCAAGATACATGAACACAAATGAAATGAGTATCATTACAATATTCTGCCACCCGAGATTTGCAAGACCCGACTGCGCTGCCAGATCTTTGATGGTGTCAACGAAATAAGTAAACATAAAACTTTCCTTTCCGATAGTATTTCTATCCGACGTTTACAGAGCATAGATCGTTATTATCGTCGGATAGGGAGCTGAGATATCCGTATCAGAATGAACGGGTGCTTTCTGCTGCGGCAGCTGCTGCCCATGAGCTTCTGCCACGCTTTTCAACTGATTTTCTTATGCTCTTTACGGCATATGTTTTTCCGTCCTCAGCGCTCATAGCAGCTACAGCAGCCGCTATAACAGCAACTATCTCGTCGCTGATACCGTTTTCATCAACAGCCGTTTCCGCTTTCGGTGCGGGGGCGGCAGGTGCGCTCTGAGCCTTGGGTGGGGCGATCTCAGGCTTGCTCTTGTTTTTCAGAGAAGTAAATATCTTGCCCATTATGGTAACCATCAATATGAGCAGGACAAGTGCGGAGAAAACGATGACAAGACCCGATATAACAACGGCACCTACGTAATCCCATTCCATCTGCATAGTGTAAAACTCCTTTTCGGCGCAGACCCTTCTGCGCAAATTCAATATTAATTTATATTATAATATATTTCGCCATAAATTGCAAGAACGAAATCCCTGTTTTTATAACAAACCTTGGTACATAATTTTAACATATTACAAATTTTTATCAAAATAGCCGTTTTACAGGGTGAAAATGAATTATGTTGGTGAAGGTCTTGCAAAAATATGAAATTCGACTTTTGTCAAAATATGCGTTGACAAACATAGATATGTGTGATATAATAAAATTATTAAACAGTGTTAATTATTTTTTTCGGCAATGAAAAGGCGGTGATTCAATGGACATGAACGAAAACGAACTTGTAAGGGACAGGCTTATGGACGTGATGCGGAACTATTATTATGCAAAGTACCCCTCTGTCATATCGGTTTACCTGCTGGGAGAAACCAAGGTGCTTGATTTTCTTGCCGTCTGCGGAAAGGCGGATATAAACCCCGGAGAGATAGCACGGGAGCTGGATATGACAAACGGCAGGATAACGGGTATTCTTCGCACTCTGGAGTCAAAAGGCTTTATTTCAAGGACAAAAAACGACGCAGATAAGCGTCAGGTGCACGTTAACCTTACCGATGAAGGTGCGGAATACGTCAGAAAGCGTCAGAGCGAGATACTGGATTTTTTCAGCAGAGTCATCGGTCAAATGGGAGCCGAGCGCTCCGAAATGTTCATTGACAGCCTTAACTGCTTCATTGACGCATGCAATGCCGTTTCAAATTCGGCGGACGACAAATAATAATTTGAAGGGATAAAATGCCTTATGGATATGCACGAGTTTTACATGGGAAATGTTTTTGACGCATATGATTTTTTCGGTGCACACATCTGCCCCGTGGGGACAGTTTTTCGCACCTATGCGCCCTCGGCACAAAGGGTCAATATTATCGGAGAATGGAACGGCTGGCAGGAAGAGCCTATGCAGAAGCAGGGTCAGGTCTACAGCTATTATTCCCCCGATGCACTTAAGGGAATGATGTATAAATATGTGATATATTCCGACTGCGGAAGAGTGGAGCACTGCGACCCCTACGGCTTCGGAATGGAGCTTCGCCCTGCCTTTGCTTCCATAATCACAGATATGTACGAGTATCATTTTACCGATGACGAGTGGATGAAAAAGCGCACAAAGAACTATAATGAGCCGATGAACATCTATGAAGTGCATCTCGGCTCATGGGTCAGAAATCCCGACGACCCCAACGGCTGGTATACATATTCGGACATTGCCGACAGGCTGATAAGCTATGTGAAGGAGCACGGCTATACTCATATCGAGTTCATGCCCCTCAGCGAACACCCTGCGGACTGCTCGTGGGGATATCAGAATACGGGATTTTTCAGTCCCACATCAAGATACGGCACGGCGGCTCAGCTTATGGAGCTTGTGGACAAGTGTCATAATGCAGGGATCGGCGTGATAATGGATTTTGTCCCCGTTCATTTTGCTGTGGACGGCTATGCTCTTGCAAAATACGACGGTACCTGCCTGTACGAATATCCCGCTGCGGAGGTAAGTCACAGCGAGTGGGGGACCTGCAACTTTATCCATTCAAGAAGAGAGGTCTGCTGCTTTTTGCAGTCCGCCGCAAACTACTGGCTGACTATGTTCCATTTTGACGGCATAAGAATGGACGCTATAAGCAGGGCGATATACTGGCAGGGCGATCCCAAAAGGGGTGTAAACGGCTGTACGGTGGATTTTATCAGGAAGATGAACACAGGTCTGCATAAGCTTCACCCCACGGCAATGCTTATAGCAGAGGATTCCACCGCATTCCCGAAGATCACCGCTCCCGTGGAGTACGGCGGTCTTGGCTTTGACTACAAATGGGATCTGGGCTGGATGAACGATACCCTCGATTATATGAGAACTCCCCCGGACGAACGTAAGTATCACCATAACAAGCTGACCTTTTCCATGTCCTATTACTATAACGAGCTTTATCTGCTGCCATTCTCCCACGACGAAAACGTCCACGGCAAGGCAACCATCATTCAGAAAATGTGGGGAGATTACGACGACAAGTTCCCTCAGGCAAGGACATTGTATATGTATATGTACACCCACCCGGGCAAAAAGCTGAACTTTATGGGCGGCGAGTTTGCACAGTTTCGTGAGTGGGACGAAAGCCGTGAGCAGGACTGGGAGATGCTAAAATACCCTGTCCACGATTCCTTCGGCAGATATATGAAGGAGCTGTCGCTGCTTTATGACAGCCGTCCCTCCCTGCATAACGGTGAATACAATTCCGACTGCTTCAAATGGCTCCTTGCGGACGACAGCGAGCAGTGTGTATATGCCTACAAGCGCATGGCGGAGGGAGAAACGACGGTCTGCGTGCTGAATTTCTCGGACAAGGCCCAGACGGTGGAGCTTCCTGCGGACGGCTTCGCAAAGCTTTCGGAGATAATGAACACCGACAGGGATATCTACAGCGGCTCGGCGCATATTGACAGGTATGGCAAGTATTCGGCGGCTGCCGTCAAGGCTGAGAGCGGCGTGAACGGGCAGAAGGAAAAAACGGATGATGTCAGACAGTATGTCCTGCTGGAGCTTGCACCTTTTTCGGGAAGAATGTTTGAGGCAAGATAAAAAAACGTATCGGAAAATCAATTCCGATACGGTCAGTCTGTTGAAAAACTATAATGCATTAGTGTAACTGCGTCAAAAACGTTCCACAGGAACGTTTTTGAGGAAAAGTTGTTTCATTCATGAAAGAAGGGGGGCGGTCTTGTACGCCCCCCTCGAAATGCTGTCGCATTTCTCACCCCTTTTCCGCTCTTGAAGGCAAAAGGGAGTTTCGCCGTCTGCGGACGGCGACAAGGTGGCGCCGCCCCCTTGACCCCTGCAAGCCTTTGGGAAAGGCTTGAGCGAAACTTTTGCTC
>JBJERW010000106.1:0-5019 GCA_051882475.1 Huintestinicola sp.
AAGAATGTATTACCTTTTCCTCAAAAACGTTCCTGTGGAACGTTTTTGACGTAGTAACACCAATGTGCATTATAGTTTTTCGACAAAATGATGCGTTCACAGCTATCTGCCGTGAACGCATTTGCATTGTTATTTGTTTTTTATCAGCCACGCTTACGTGTAGTGCTGCGGCGCTTGTTATCCATATTCTTCTTGATGTCTACCAGACGCTCGTCAGAGCTTTGCTTGAATTTGTTGAGCATATCCTCAAAAGCCGCTTCGGGAGTCTGAGGAGCGCTCTCCTTCGGAGCGTGCTGAGAGTGATTGAAATTATTTCGGGGTCTGTCGCTGCGGTCGTTTCTTCCGCCGTCGTTTCGGCGTCCTCCGCCCTGTCCGTCACGCTTGAAATCCTTGCGCACCGGCGGATCCATTGCCTTCTTTATGGAAAGCGATATCTTTCCGTCCTCCGATACGGCAAGTACCTTGACCTTGACCTGCTGACCCTCGGTAAGATGATCCTTGATTTCGTTTACAAAGGTATTTGCAACCTCGGAGATATGAACCATTCCTGTTGTGCCGGGCTCCAGCTCAACAAATGCTCCGAATTTTGTAATGCCTGTTACCTTGCCCTCATAAATTTTTCCTACATCTGGCTGCATAAGTAAAAATATGATCCTTCCTTTAGTATATATATGATATCAACGCCGTTACACGGCTGAATATCCTCTGTCAGCTGCGGGTGGTATCGTAAAATCTTCTCTCGTCGGGATAAGCGTACCCCAGCTTTTCCGTTGCGATGCGTTCCATATAGGTACGCTCGTCCTCCTCGCTGAGAATACTTTCATAGCTTGCGTTCTCAGCTTCAAGCTCAGCGGCACGGTCAATAAGGACCTGAAGCTCCTTTTCCTTCTCGCTGTACTCGATCTTATCGCTTATGATAGAAACAATACATGCCGCCGCAAGCAGGAACAGCACAGGTGCTGCCACAAGGCCCAGCTTCGACTTGGTTTTGCGCATCTTCTGCTTATATTCACGTCTGAGCTTGCGCTTTCTGTTTCTGCTTGCTTTTTCCTCGGGTGAAAGAGCTGCCATGAGTAACACCGTCCCTTCCGCTGTACTTTAGTAAGCACGATTTGTTATCTTTAATGGTAAAATATAGTATATCATGAACAGATAACACTACCGCATCTTATTTCTAACATTATACAACATGAGAGGGATAATTTTCAAGAGATTTTTCACGACTTTTCAAATTTGCCGTTTTTTTCAGCATTTCACACAAATTTACATATTATGTTTTGTTATAATTACGCTTTTTAATTTAACATATGGTATTTTTATAACATTATATACCTTTCGTAATATTTTATAAACCGTTCCGAAGACCGCCCTGATAATACCTATGACCACCGTACCCACCGTAAATAGGTAAACCGTCATGCCCAGAGCTGCACCCAGAGCAAAATACGCCCTTACCTCTCCTCTTGCAAAAAGCAGGGAGAACAAATATATCCCAAATCCGCATATTATCACAAAAACAGCGTCGCAGACAGCAGTGGGGATCACTTTTCCGAGAGGGGGAAAAACAACTCTCAGCGTCCTGAAAACGTCATACAGCACACCGAACAGTATCCCCATGCCTGCGGACATCAGAAACAGCTCTGCCTGCTCGTTTACGGTAAAAAAGGCTTCAAGACTTCCCAAAGCAATGTTTATCCAACACATTAAACCACCAATTACCATATTTACCGCATAGCTCTTCTGAACGCCGACATGGGCGACCTCACATCGGAATCGCCGTATGAAACCGAAGAAATTTCGCCCTCGATAACCATTTCTCCGTTTTCCACTGACAGACCGCTGACATGAAGGTCACGGCCCTTGATTATCATTTCACCCATGCAGGTATAAAGCAGCACCGAACGTTCGTTGAACTTATCCGTGTCGGTGACCCCTGTTATTACAAGCTTTCTCCGCCCTTCTACAGTTACCGTGTGGTTTATCTCGGTGCAGTCCATATCCCTGCCGCTCTGTTTGTTTTTATCGTTCATGCAAAAAGCCTCCGCAGATAATATACTTTTTATACCGATATATTATATGCGAAGGCTAAAAATAATATGAATTTTGTATGATCTTTCAGTCAAACAGTCCCGTAATGTCGGAGAAGGTTTCGATGACCGCCGCAGGCTCCTTGCCCTCGGGAAGCTTTCCGAAACCGTATGAGGCATAAACAAAAGGTATCCCTGCTTTTTCGGAGGAAATCATATCCCCTGCCGTATCGCCCACGTAGACCGCCGAGGATATCCTGTTCTTTTCCATGAGAATGCGTATGGTTTCGTGTTTTTCCTTTCCCGTATCGCCCCAGCAAAGGTAATCGGTAAAGAGCCTTTCAAATCCGTAATGCTCGAAAAAGGCTTCGATATATCCTCTCTGACAATTGCTCACAATAAACAGACGGTGTTTTTTGGACATCTCCGTCAGAACATTCTCCACGTTGTCGAAAAGCTTTCCTCCGTGGCGTGCCAGATATTCGTTTTCCATGTCCGTGCATTTGTTCAGAATGTCCGTGCGCAGTGTTGACGAAAGCTCGGGGAAGAGTTTTTCGGCAATTGCGTCCATAGTCATTCCCATAATGCCCTTAATGTCCTTATCTGTCAGCGTTTTGTTCCTCAGGAGAGGGTTTCCGCTGTATTTTATCGCCTCGTTCCATGCACAGGCAACATTTTCAGCGCTGTCCCATATAGTTCCGTCCATGTCAAAAATAATACTTTCGGTTTTCACAGCATACACCCCCGTTAAAATCTGATATAGTATTATACAAATAACCAATAAAACTGTAGACAAAAAATCTTCGCATAATCCATATATGCAAGCTTATGCTCGATTTTTTGTACAGTTTTTAATTGGTTATTAGTATTATTTTATCATAATAGCCAAAAAAATTCAAGAGCGAATATCTTTTTTCATAATTTTTTATCAAAAAAAGCAAAATGTGCAAAAAGGCACCGCCCTTTTCGGACGATGCCTCTGATTGACTGTTATCTTTTATAAGCTTACTTGAGAATGATAACGTATGCAGCACCCTGGTCTACAGTGAATGTGCATGAACCGTCAGAAAGAACCTTGGACTTGCAAACGCCCTTGAGGGAGTTTGAATCGGGATCGTACTTGTAAACAACAGCTGTAAGACCTGCACGCTTTGCAGCAAACTTAACTGTTACGTTTGCCTCAACGTCAAAGTCAACATACTTTGTGGAGATGCCGACCTGAGTATAGGAAACAGCGTCCTTTGTTGCCTTCTTGATAAGTGAGGAAGGAACATACTTGATATTGTACTCGGTGTAGATGTTGATGTCCTTCTTTGTATCAACGTCCTTGCCGTTGATAGTCCACTTAACGCCGTTGTCGAGAACGCATACGAGATTTACGTTGCGGCCTTCGATTGCGTCAAGAGCCTTGCCGCTTACGATGTAGCTGCCGTTCATGTCAACGGTAACAGTTTCGCCCTTGGAAGCAGCATCAAGATACTTGATAATAGTATCCCAACCGTACTTTGTGCTCTTTCCGTAAACGTAAGGAGTATTTTCGGGAGCCTTCTTGTTGGAAGAAGAATCGTCCTTATCATCCTTGTCTGTCTTGATATGTCCGTAAGTGCCGTAAGGAACGTAGAAGATATCATAGCCGATAGCTGTGCCGCCTGCAGCCTGTGCAGCGGAAAGTGTTGAATAATACTTTCCGTTATAGTAATAGTAGTAATTCTTTCTGTCGCTGTTCTCAGGGAGGTAGTAGATGTCAACACCGAGAGCTGTACCGCCTGCTTCGATCGCAGCAGCAAGTGTAGGATATCCTACTCCTCTGTAGTAGTACTTGTAACCGGAATTGTAAACTCCGTCTACAAGGATAACATAGCTTGGATTGTATTTTGAAGCAGCAAGAGCTTCTTCATAGGTTGCATAGTACTTGCCTGTGTAAGTGCTGTAGTATTGACCTCCATATGTGCCGTTGTAAGCAGAACCGTAAACAGTGATAACACAGGACTCATCGCCGTTTGAAGCCTTAAGAGCAGCTTCGTAGCTTGTATAATACTTCTTTGTTACGGTGCTGTAGTAGGAAACGCTTGAACCGTAGTTGTAGTAGTAGCTGTAATTGCCGATATAAACTACATCGGAAGCCTTTGAAGCGGCAACGGCAGCCTCATAGCTCTTGTAATACTTGCCTGTGGCAATGTTGTAGTAACGATAGCCAAGGTTGTAGTAGTAGCTGGAGTAATAGTTGGAATATCCGCCGTAGCTTACATATTCGGGCTTGCCGAGAGAAGCTGCAAGAGCTGCCTCATAAGTTGTGTAGTACTTGTTTGTGTAGGAGCTGTACCACATATAGCTGTATGTAGTTGTATAGGGTACGATTACCTCGTGGTAATACTTGCCTGCACGCTTAGCTTCTTCTTCGGTGTCATAGATCTTGTGAGTAATTGTGGAGTAGTATTTTGTTTCTCCGACAACATACTTTGCGGGAACAGCAACAACATTGTCATTTCCTGCTTCGTATGCAGCGTCGGTGTATTCGGAGTAGTATACTCCGTCATAGTAGTAGTAATAATCATTTGCTGCCGAAACGGTAACAGCCATCAGCTGAGAAGCAATAACTGCTGCCGAAGCAACTGCTGCAACAGATTTAGCGATTCTGCTCTTTTTCATGATCTCGATCTCCTTTTCATGTATATTTGTATCTTATCCGATAACTTGCTGAAAGAACACTGCCGTGATTTGTTCCGTGACCATGCGGCAGCATAACTTTGACAGGCTATTCCTATCATGGATATTATAACATATAATTTCACGATTGCCAATAGCAATAATGCCAAATTTCATTACAGTTTAATTACATATTATAAACAAAACATCTTTTTTTGGATAATATTGTAACCGTATTGATACTTTCAAAAAAACTCCGCTTCCCAAAAGAGAAACGGAGTTTTTTCTTGGAGGCGCCACCCGGATTTGAACCGGGGATCAAGGTGTTGCAGACCTACGCCTTACC
>JBJERW010000107.1:0-5011 GCA_051882475.1 Huintestinicola sp.
CTTTTTTCAAGAGAACTTGTTTATTATATCACGCTTTTTCACTTTTGTCAAGAGGTTTTTGCCTCTTTTTTGCTTTTTTCGTGATATTTTGTCGTCGAATTCGTGCGTATTCGGCACTTCTTGCGACAGCTTTATTATATTAACATATCCATTTGAGTTTGTCAAGGGGTTTTGAGTTATTTTTATTATTTTGTCATCTTGTTTATTACATTGCCATCTCCTTTGTTACTTATGCACATTTTATAGCTTACATATAATTGTATATAACTTTTCTGCCTTGTTATTTAATCTTTAGGCATAACTTTGTTTAAAAATTATACTTTTGTGTAATTAATGCACAAATTCTAATCTAAAAAGAGAAATAAAAACAGCTAAATTTCACACAATTTCTGCCGATATAATAGATAACGAGAAGTTTCGCTACTCAGCGCTATCAAAAGGGGATGATCTTATGGGTCTTTACGGCATCAACCGCTATCAACCAAACTACACGACCGACGCAGCCGCTTATCAAAAAGCATCCGACGCAGTTTCCGGCATCAATGCCAAGCCATTTTCGGACACGATCTCTGAACTTCATGACAACACCCTAAAGTCCGACACCTTTACATTTACAGCTTTTTCAACGGATTTTGAGAACACCTATTACTATGCCCCTGCTGCCGATCGCACGACTGCCTCGGAAGTAAGCACCGCCCCATCTTCCGACAATATCACTGCGCCTTCGTCCCCCGAACAGCCGGCATATGTCCCCGAATCCGGGTCTATCCCATCCCTTCCCAAGCTGCATATTCTTTCCGACGACGACCTTGACATCATCGGTTCCGTTTCGGAACAGACCGCTGCGGACGACTTGTCAGAGTCTTATTCATCTTACAACACTTCGTCTGAACCTCAGCAATCGCCCGAACCCATAACCTCAAGCGAATACTACGCTTACGACGACAGCGCCATTGAGTCAATTTTTGAGGAATCGGCAGGCAGGATAGATGATTTCAAGGGACTGTTGAAGGATTTCTTTTCAAATCAAGCAGACCATGAAGCCGACGCAGTTATCGACAGCATCGACCTCAGCGCCCTTTCCATATCCGAGGACGGTTCCATCGACGTCAATTTCACTCCCGAGGCATTCAAGGGTCTGGAAAACCTCGACTGGAGCTCGGACGCAACAGCTCAGAGAATTTTCGATTTTGCAAGATCAATGTGCGGTGACGGTGAGAATATGGATATGATGAAGGCTTCCGTTTTTGCCGCTTTCGGCGAGATAGAGGATAATTTCGGCGGAGCAGGTCAGCTTCCTCAGGCGCTTTACGATACCCTTGACAAGCTTACTGTCCTTTTTAATGAATAAATATTCCATCGGTATTATACTATATAAAATTGTACCGTACTTTTGCGTTTTTTAAAAAAATGGAATTTTTGGCAAAAAAAATTGCAAAAACTTATTGACAAACCCGCTTTAATGTGATATTATAATCTTACAATTTAAAAGCAAAACCTGTGATACGGAGATAAAATCACATCATGCGCCCACAGAGAGCAGGAGCAGCTGAGAACCTGCGGAAATGCAGCGTGGTAAATGGACCGTTGAGGGCAAGGTGAAAGTCGGTATGTTCCTTATATACCCCAAGTAGCTAAGACGTAGGTCGGCGTTAACGACAGAAAATGTGTTGGCATTTTCGTAAAGAGCGGTCTGCATAAATGCAGGCAATTAAGGTGGCACCGCAGAAAAACTTTTCTGCCCTTAGTTTATCGGAGAACGATAAACTAAGGGCTTTTTTGTTTTCCGATGCTCCCCCCTGTTTTTTACGAGTAACCTCAGCACGAAAATCAGGAAAGGATGTTTAATCATGGAAAACACAACAGAAAAAAGAGTAGTTAAGAAGCAGGAATCAAAGGGTCTTTCTCTCAAGGATATTATCCTTGTGGCGGTTCTTCTTGCAGCGGGAGCAGTTCTGAAATTCTTCGTAGGCTCGGTCATCAACTTCGGCGGAATGAAGCCAAACTTCATTATTGCAATGTACTGCCTTGCTATCATGCTTATCAAGCCTAAGCTTCATGAATCGGCTATAATCGGTATAATCGCAGGAATCACCTGCCAGTTCTTCCCCGGCACACCTTACATCAACATCATCAGCGAAACTGTCGGAGCTATCGCAATGGGTCTGCTCCTCAAGCTTCCTCTGAAATTCGAGAAATTCGACCTCCGTCCCACAGTATGTACATTCCTCTCCACACTTTTCAGCGGATTTACCTACCTCGGCATGCTTTACGTAATGCTTTACGCAGGCGCAGATGTTCAGCCTGCCGCTCTCGGAGTATTTGCAGCGATCATCTTCGGCACGGCGCTTATCAACACGATAATCGTAACAGTGCTCTATGTTCCTCTCAAGCTTGCATTCAAAAAAGACTGATTACTTATTAAAAAGGTGATTTACTAAAATGATAAAATTTCAGGATCTGAAATTCATGTATGAGGGCAGCGACCAATATGCTCTCGACAACATAACTCTCGATATTGAGGACGGCGACTTTGTAGGCGTTATCGGCGCAAGCGGCGCAGGAAAATCCACGCTGACCTACGCCATAAACGGCATTGTCCCCCACCACTATCAGGGAGATTTCTACGGCTCGGTAACGGTCAACGGTCTTGACACGGTGGACAATTTCCCCGAGGACATTGCCGCTCATGTGGGCAGTGTTTTTCAGGACATCGATGCTCAGATGACCGCTGCCGTTGTGGAGGACGAAATTTTATTCGGGCTTGAAAATTTCGGCTGCCCGAAGGACGAGATAGAAAAGCGCATCTCCGAAGCTCTCGGAATGCTCGGCATAGAAAAGCTTCGCAGCCGAAACATCGGCACCCTCAGCGGCGGTCAGAAGCAGAAGGTGGCAATTGCCGCTATGCTTGCGTTAAAGCCGAAAATTCTCGTTCTTGACGAACCGACGGGAGAGCTTGACCCCCAGAGCAGCCGTGAGATATTCTCGATGTTAAAGGAGCTTAACCGCACCCTCGGCATGACTATTATAATAGTAGAGCAGAAGGTCATGCTCCAATGCGAATTTGCCGACAAGCTGCTTGTTATGGACAGCGGAAAAGCCGTTTTCTATGATAAGGTCAGAAATGTCCTCACCCACAGCAAGGAGCTTGAAACAATGGGCATAAACGTTCCGAGAATAGTGACCCTTGCACGCAGCCTTGAGGACAGGGGGCTTTACAGCGGCGAATATCCCATAAGCATTGACGAAGCCGCAGAAATGGTGCGAACCGTTACGGAAAGCAACTGAAAGGATCAAAGGGCATATGATAGATTTCAAAAACGTCTGCTTCGGCTATGACAAGGACGAAACAATAAAAAATGTCACCTTTCATATCGACAAGGGTGATTTTGTAGCCGTACTCGGTGCAAACGGCGCAGGAAAAACCACTCTCAGCAAGCTTTTCAACGGTATCCTGAAGCCTGTGTCGGGCGATGTGACGGTATCGGGAATGAACACCAAGACCACAAGAACAAGTCAGCTTGCAAAGCACATCGGCTTTCTGTTCCAGAATCCCGACAGGCAGATATGCAAAAATACCGTCCGTGACGAGATAATGTTCGGGCTTGAATGCGTAAGCTCCGACAAGGAATACTGCCGCTCACAGTGCGAAAAAACGCTGGAAGCCTTCGGATTCGACGGCAGCCGTGACCCCTTCACCATGAGCCGAGGAGAACGTCAGCGCATCGCACTGGCTTCAATTATCGCTGTTGAGCCTGAGGTGCTCATTCTGGACGAACCCACAACGGGTCTTGACTACGCCGAATGCATACACATCATGGAAATGGTGAAGGAGCTGAACCAAAAGGGCGTTACGGTAATAATGGTAACTCATGACATGGAGCTTGTGCTGGATTACGCCCAAAAGGTCCTTGTAATGAATGACGGTAAAATGCTTGCGCTGGGTCAAATGCGTGAGGTAATGAAAAACCAAGCCGTTCTCGGCGAAGCAAGGCTTCTTCCGCCGCAGATAGCGGGACTTACAATGAAGCTTGAAGGCTTCGAGGACGTTTACACCAACGAAGAGATGCTGAACGACGTTTTGAAACGGACGAAAGCATAAACGCATGATTATTATCTATCCGAAAGGAATGCGGTAAGGCAATGAAAGGATTTCTTGAATACAGACACGGCAATTCCGTGTTCCACAGAATGAATCCGCTTACAAAGCTTATAATGTCGCTGGTTTTATGCGCAATGTGCTTTGTCAGCAGCAATATATTTTTTGTATTGGGTATTATCCTGCTGAACGTTATCATAGCAGCGGCGGCAGGTATCCCCGAAACTGCGGCGGGACTTTTGAAAGGACTTTCCAAGCTGTCGATAGTGCTTTTTGTTATACAGCTGCTGTTTGTCAGAAGCGGAAATGTGCTTTTTACCATACCTCTCATAAAGCTGCCCATAACCGATGAAGGCGTGCTTTTTTCGCTGCTGCTTGTGCTGAGGCTCATGGCAGCAACTCTGCCGCTGGCGATAATGCTCTCGGTAACGCAGATGAGCGACCTTACGAACGTTATGGTGGAAAAGCTGAAAATACCCTACAAATACGCCTTTGCCGTTATAACCGTTATCCGCTTCATTCCCGTTTTTTCGTCGGAAATGGCGGGTATAATGGAAGCTCAGACCGCAAGAGGAGTGGAATTTGACACCAAGAACATCTTCAAGAAGATAAGTCTGATAATCCCCCTTTGTGTACCCCTGCTCATCTCCTCGGTAAAGAAGATAGACTCCAGTGCCCTTTCGGCGGAGCTGAGAGGTTTTAACCTGAGGACTTCAAACAGCGCTTACAAAAAATACAGTTTCGGCAGTCCCGATATCCTTGCAGCCGCAATATGCATTGTCACTATTGCCTGCGGAATTGTTTTTAAGGCTTCTATTCTATAAAAAACACCCCGAGAACATCAAAATGCTCTCGGGGTCAGCTTGTCGAAAAACTATAATACATAGGAGTTACTGCGTCAAAAACGTTCCA
>JBJERW010000108.1:0-22706 GCA_051882475.1 Huintestinicola sp.
CAAGAATGTATTACCTTTCCTCAAAAACGTTCCTGTGGAACGTTTTTGACGCAGTTACACCTATGCAATACAGTTTTTTAGCTATTTACCAATCGGAATCCCAGTCGATGCTGTTATTGTCCCATGAATCATTGCTGTCCCAGTCGTAATCGTCGTCGCCGTCATCGTTGTCCCATTGCTCCTTCTGTTGCTGTTCGCTTAAATAATCGGAATAATATGACGTGTCCTCAAAATCCGAAAACTGAGTTGCCGAATCCCATACGGGAGTAAAATAGAAATCCTCGGCGACCGAGTTGTGAGTAAGATCGTTGGGGACAGAGCTGTAATCCACGGTATCCCAGCGGCTGTAAGCATAGTTATAATAATACCAGCCCGTATCATAATCATCGTACAGATGGTAATATGTATTGTCGTCGTATGAATAATAGCCTTGGCTTACCTTGTAATCGTTCTGATAATCGCTGTATGCAATGCTTTGCTTGAAATCGGTGCAGGGGAGCGATGCGCTCCATTCGTCTGCGGTAAGATATTCGTTCGCAGCCTTGCGCTCATTGTATATATCGGGATAAAGCTCGTACATTGAGGCTTCCGACCATTGATCGCTTTCGTTGTCAAATGTATACCAATAGTCCCTCTGATCGGCAGACATATGGTAATATGCTGTGTTATCTATCATATAATATCCTGCCGGAGGGATAGTTGCAGGTTCAATAAAACCGAAATATACGATAAATACTACGCTTATCAGAATAACTCCGATTATCGCAGAGGGCAGACAGCCTAATCTGAATTTATCCTTCCCCGATGAAGTTGTGCTTTGCTCTGTTGGTTTTGATAAATTGTGTTTTTTTTGCTCGATGATCTCCTGTTTGAGCCGCTGAAAAAGCTCGTTTACGGCATAGGCTTCATCGGTGCCCTCGTAACGTATGGCTCTTTCGCCCGATGCCTTGTTTTTGTATACAACAAAGTTTCCTGTTTTTTCGTCCTTGTAGATGCCGAACGCCTTTGGCTCTTTATAATTTTCGCCGATAAAAAATCTTGTGACCTCGTATGGCGGCAGTCCCCTTGCGCTGTACCATTCTTTCAGCTGTTCTATGGTAATGGGCTGAGTGCTTGTTGTTCGGACGACACCCTCGTTAGGCGCTCCGCAGTTCGGGCACTTTTCAAGTGTATCGTTAAATTTCGCTCCGCAGAAGCTGCATGTTATTTTCATCTGCTCGCCTCCTTTTTCATAGTAGTATTATACTAAAAACCATTTAAACTGTAGACAAAAAATCTTCGCATGATCCATATACGCAAGATCATGCTCGATTTTTTGTACAGTTTATATATGCTTTTTAGTATTATACATTAGCTGACAGCTTTTGTCAATGACTTGTTTACGAAAAAGTCAATATTAATACAAAAACGGTTGGGCACTGAGTCCAACCGTTTTATTGTTAGTATATTCTTTTTATATGCTTGCATCAGTCCAAAGACTTCATTGTAGGAAAAAGCAGAACATCTCTGATAGCGCTGCTGTTAGTAAGCAGCATTACCATTCTGTCGATACCGAAGCCGATACCGCCTGTGGGGGGCATACCGATCTCCAGCGCACGAAGGAAATCTTCGTCAATGCTGTTTGCCTCCTCGTCACCAAGGCGCTTCATTTCCTCCTGCGCCTCAAAACGGCGGCGCTGGTCAACAGGGTCGTTAAGCTCGGAGTAAGCGTTTGCCATCTCTCTGCCCGTGATGAACAGCTCGAAACGCTCGGTGTAATCGGGATTTTCGGGCTTCATCTTTGTCAGCGGAGATATCTCCACGGGGTGATCCATGATAAATGTGGGCTGTATAAGGTGCTCTTCAACATATTCGTCAAAGAACAGATTAAGTATATCGCCCCTCTTGTGGCGCTGCTCGTACTCGATATGATGTGCGTCAGCAGCAGCTCTTGCTTCTTCAACAGTCTTTATGCTGCCGAAATCAACACCGGAATATTTCTTTACGGCGTCAACCATTGTAAGGCGCTCAAAGGGCTTGCCGAGGTCTATTTCAACATCGCCGTACATGATCTTTGTGGTGCCGCATACCTCCATTGCAACATGGCGGTAAAGGTTCTCCGCAAGATCCATCATTCCGTGGTAATCGGTGTAAGCCTGATAAAGCTCCATGAGGGTAAATTCGGGGTTGTGCTTTGTATCAACGCCCTCGTTTCTGAAAACTCTGCCTATCTCGTAAACTCTTTCAAGTCCGCCGACGATAAGCCTTTTCAGATAAAGCTCAAGGGAAATTCTCAGCTTAACGTCCTCGTTAAGGGCGTTATAATGGGTTTCAAAGGGTCTTGCGGAAGCGCCGCCCGCATTTGAAACCAGCATGGGAGTTTCTACCTCCATAAAGCCCTGATCGTCAAGATAGCGTCTTATGGAAGCGATTATCTTTGAGCGCTTCTTGAAGGTTTCGGCAACGTCGGGATTAACGATAAGGTCGGTATATCTCTGACGGTAGCGTGTGTCCTGATCCTTAAGTCCGTGCCACTTTTCGGGCAGAGGCAGCAGGGATTTTGAAAGGAGAACTATCTTCTGCGCATGAACGGATATCTCTCCTCTTCTTGTGCGGAAAACAAAGCCCTCAACGCCTACGATATCGCCTATATCCCACTTTTTGAAATCGGCAAACAGGTCTTCGCCGATATCGTTTGTTCTGACATATACCTGAATCCTGTCTGAGGAGTCACGGACATCGATAAAATTCGCCTTACCCATATCTCTCCAGCTCATGATACGGCCTGCGATCCTTACAGTCTGACGGCTTTCCTCAAGCTTTGTTTTGAGAAGCTCCGCATCATCGCCGCACTGCTCTGTAAGCTCCTTTTCAAGCTTTTCGTAAGCAGCCTTTGCGTCAGCCGTGTGTGCGGTAACGTCGTATTTCATTATTTCAAAGGGATTCTTGGAGTTTGCTTTAAGCTCCTCCAGCTTTTCCATTCTTATTTTTTTCAGAATATTAATATCCTGCTCGGTCTGTTCCCCGTTCTCCTCCTCAGCAGAGAGGTTTTTCTCGTTTTCTGCCAAATTATATCAATCCTTTCGGGTGAATTTTTACTTTCCTATTTCAAGGACCTCCATGCGGATTATACCGATGGGAGCTTCGACCTCAAGAATATCTCCGACCTTCTTCTTGAGCGCAGCAATGCCGATAGGTGCGTCCTCGGAGATCTTGTTGTTTTCGGGGTCAGCTTCTGTGGAGCCTACGATCTGGAGGGTCATTATCTCGTCAAGGTCAAGATCCTTGAGCTTAACGATAGAGCCTACGCCTATCTCATCGTTGGTGAGGTCATCGTCGCCGACGATCTCGGCGTTTGCGATCTTAAGCTCAATATCTGCGATCTCGGCTTCAAGGATACCCTGTTCGTCCTTCGCTGCGTCGTACTCGGCGTTTTCGGAAAGGTCGCCCTGGGAACGAGCTTCTTTCAGCTTTTCGGCAACTTCCTTTCTGCGGACGTTTTTGAGATATTCGATTTTTTCTTCAAGAGCCTTGTAGCCCTCAGCAGACATTTTGATTTTCTTTGCTGCCATAGTTATGATCAATCCTTTCAAAGTGTTCGGAATTACCCATAAAAATATTATATTAAATAATATATAATAACTGTTTTATTATATAATATTTTTCCTTTTCTGTCAAGCAAAATGCAGTAAAAAGCAGACAATTCTTAATGCTTTAACGAAAACGGCACGCAGATATTCTCCGCATGCCGAAAACTATGCATATAGGGGTTTACGCAAATGTGACCGTGCCGCTGTTGAGAGCGACCTCTTCGCCGCTGTCCTTTCTGACAACAAGCTTTCCGTAGCCGTCGATGCCTATGCAGTCTGCCTCCTCGGAAATGTCGTTTTTGGTGATAACGATCCTTTTGCCGATAAGTATGGAGCGCCTGCGGTATTCGTCGATGAAATCCTGAGTGCATATCCTGTCGAGATGTCTTTCAAGGGAATTGAATATCTCCGCAATAAGGCGGCTTCTTGAAACGTTCTTGCCCGTTTCAAGCTTTATGCTTGTGGCGATATTTTCAAGCTCCTTGGGGAATATGGTGTTTGAAACGTTCAGTCCGATACCGATAACAGCATATTCAAGTCCGCCCTGCTCAACGCCTATGGACGCTTCGGTAAGGATACCGCAGAGCTTCTTGCCGTTTGCGTATATATCATTGACCCACTTGATGCCGCATTCAAGTCCGCAGACATTTTCGATAGCCTCGGCAACTGCAACAGCTGCGCAGGAGGTGATGGTAAGAGCATAATCCACCGAAAGCTTGGGACGGATTATAACGCTCATGTATATTCCGAGGTTATTGGGGGAATGGAATTTCTTGCCCATTCTTCCTCTGCCCGAAGTCTGCTGCTCCGAGATAACGGCTGTACCGTGAACGGCTCCCAGCTGTGCAAGGCTTTTTGCAAAGCTGTTTGTGGAATCAATGGTTTTGAAGATATCCATTTTTCTTCCCAGATGCTCCGTTTCGAGGTACTGTATGATAGACGGTTCGTTGAGAATGTCGTTGTCGTCCGTAAGGCAGTATCCTCTGTTGGTAACGGCACTTATGGTATAGCCTTCCTCACGGAGCTGCTTTACAGCCTTCCAGACGGCGCTTCTTGTCATACCAAGTGAAACTGCGATCTTATTTCCCGAAACGCTTCTTCCTCTGTGCTCCTCAAGTATCTCAAGGACTTTTTCTTTAATTGGCATAATCAATTCCTCCGTGCGGTTGTGTGGCTTTGCGGCATTTTTATGGATAAACACTATTTTTCTGCATTTTTATCCAATCTTATACTTAAGGATATCATAATTATTTTCTGTTGTCAAGTCTAAAACGATAATTTTTCATGAAAAAGGCTGCAAAAATAGTTTTGCCTAAAAACGATAAACATGTATAATTGCCTATAATACCGCAATCTCACATATGTCAACTTGACGGTTCCCGTCAAATCACAAAATTGATGATTTGTGTCGCAATATGGATATTATTGTTATTCTGACCGCTCTTTTCGCAGAAAATCCACAGTTATCACATAGGATATGTCAACTTCATATCAATAAATGCCCTTTTGCCGCTGCCTGCATATAATATTATCGTAAACGTAATAAATTGCGGAATTCAGTTCTTACCAAAACCGTATATAAAAGTTTTTGCAAGGCTTCATGTGCAAATTTTTATGACGTTTACGATAAAAAAACATTCACCGATTTCGTCGGGAGATAAATCTGAAAGGAGCAGCGTCCTTATAGCATGAATACCACACTTTTTCTTATAGCGGCAGCCACCTCGGCGGATATTTTTGCTGCGTCTGCCGGAATAGGCGCTTCGGGGATAAGATATCCTCCAGGGTCAATGCTTGCGTCTTCTCTTACAAGCGCAGCAGTCCTGTGGGCAGCGGTTCTGACGGCAGGGGCGGCAGGAGGACTGCTGACGGACACCCGTTTTTCGTCGGCATTGTCGGCTGCAGCAAAGCTTCTGCTGATAGCAATGGGACTTTGGGAAATATTCGGCGAAAGGCTGAAAAAATACATATCCTCCATGAGGATACCCTCACGGAAAAAAGGCGCAAAGCCGCCGCTTTCATTCCGTCTTATAAATGACGGCGCAGCGGCGGACAGCGACCTTTCACGTACTATATCCGTCAAAGAGGCTGTAATAATGGGTTTTGCTCTCTCGGCGGATTCCGCTCTTTCGGGCTTCGGCGCAGGACTTGGAGGAATGGAGCCGTGGGCGGTCTTCATAGCCTCCGCCGTTTTCGGTACTGCCTTTATTTTCGCAGGATATCTTTCGGGGAAAGCGGCAGCAAAAAAATTATCCGCTCATGCGTCCCTTCACATAAATGCAGGCTGCATAAGCGGAATAATTCTTATTGTTCTTGCCGTTATAATGTAGCCGCATCTCAGCCGCTGATGCCGAGGCTGACAAATATCAGCACAGCCATGGCAAAAACAGCCGAAAACTCAATAACGGTGAATATCTTGTAGAACAGCTTGCGAATAAAATTTTTTTCCATGACTGACCCCTCCCGGTTTTAATAAAATGAATTATAACGGTATCCGATAGAAGATGTATCGGAGCTTATAAAAGCTGCAAGGACTTATTGTCCTTCGCTTTTTATGTATTCGATAACGGGCAGCGCATCCTTTTCGTCTGCGCCCCCGGCATATCCGTCGATAGTGCTCAGTATGCTGAAATCAAGGCTGCTCTTGGATTCGTTGTTCTGTATCTTCTTTTTTACCTTGCCGAGGGCCAGCTTTTCGCCGAAGGAAAGCTTTGACTTGTCGATGCCGCCGGGCAAAGCAAATATTCTGTCGGGGGATATTACCACTCCCGAAAGGTACTTTTCCTTAAGCTCCCGTGTTTCAAGCTTTTCGGGAGCGTCGTTCCATACAGACATCACACAGATAAGGAACTTGCTTGAAAGCACATTTCTGAGCTTTTCCGTTACCTTGGCGCATGCCCATTCATCGTTGTAAACTCCGCCGCAGATAACTACTGTTTTGTATTTAACGATCTGCTGTTCGGACACCTTATCGGCGTTAAACAGATCGGCTCCCGTTTCCTTTTTGATGAATTCGGCATATTTTTTGCTGTAGCCGAATTTTGATTTAAAGATCACCGCAATTGCTGCCATAAAAACCATTCCTTTCTATGCATGCATATCCCGGAATAATCCTTATAATATATACCGAATTTTCATGCTGCCTTAATTATTGGCGGTTAATTCAGGATTATTCTCCGAAGAAGCAAAATTATCGAGCATTTTTTCAAGCACCCCGATGACGAGCTTCAGATCGTTCTCGTCTATCCCCCGAAGCAGCCGCTGCTGCTCCTCGCTTTTTCTGCGGCTGAAAACCTCAAAAAGCCTGTACGCCTCCTCGGTCGCAGTGATAGCCTTTCGCCTGCAGTCGGAGAGCATCACCCTGCGCTCCACAAGACCCTTGGCTTCAAGCCTCTGCAATACCCCCGATACGGCAGGATTTGAAAGCATAAAATGTTTTTCTATATCCTTCTGATAAACAATTATTTCTTCCCCGTTATCCGCCTGTCCGCCGATGAGAAATTCCAGCACACGAAACTGTGTAAGAGTCAGTCCCATCTGCTCAAGCTCCCTGTTCATATGAACGCTTATTTTTCTTGCCAGCTGATTGATAAGTATCGCACAGCTGTATTCGTCCCCGGTCATTCAACAGCCCCCACATCGGCATACATAACAAATTTTTATGTAAAAATTGTGCAGTGTGCCGTTTTTACTCTTGACGAACTTTTTGAAATTGTCAAAATAGCATATAATACATAATCTATTATATATTATATATCTAACAAACCAAAAAGTCAATAGGCATCTGTGCAATATCTGTGAATATATTATCACATCGTAAACGTCTTGTCCCGAAAAACAGGTCGAAGAAGGAGCCTTATTTTATGCATCGGCGGAATATTTTTCCCATGCAAAATTCTTTTCAAAAAACATTGAAATTCGGGCGAAAATATGTTATGATTGTTTTATATCGAATTTTTTGTGTTTTTATCGAATTTGGGAATAATTATTTGCTCCGAATATTAAAATAATCTGAAAAACGGGCGTAAAAGGAGGAACGGAAATTGAAGTCAATAAGCTTTTCCGCAGGCGGCAGCAACAGCTTTCATAAGCTGGAGCTTTCAAGGTCGCTTCTTCATTTTACCGAGTTTGATTTTACATATTTCTGGGAACAAAGCATCGAAACGGGCAGAAACGCCCGAAAAACGGGACGGATATCCCGAAACATCGCCGCTCTCGCCGAAAACGCCGTAATGAAGTGCCACCCCTACGTTGAAGCATGCATGCAGACGGAGTTCTCCTCGGTGGTGCTTGACTGCATTATCGCATACATATGCCATTCGGAGGGGATAGGACTTGAAGAGCTTTGGGCAAGGTGCATTTCCCCCAAGAGCATGTACGAAAAATCCATTTTCAAGCGGATATCCGAATACAAAACGGGCAGAGGGATAAATCAGTGGATAAACATCGTCCGCATTCAGGAATACGCCCGTTCAAAGCTTGCATTCATTTACGAAACCGAGAACAACATCATGCTCACCCCTGCGGAATACCGCACAAGGCGAGAATATTTCGACCTTGCCTTTACGGTTGCAGCCAACGAAACAGGCTGCGATATGACTCAGGTGCCCTGCGTGAAGAAATACACACCCTCCCTTATGCCAGAAGCGGCGTTCATGATGGGCAAGGTGTCAAAAAATATTTACCGCCGTCTTTCCGATGTTCTTTCAAAGGCTGAGCCTGTGCAGAAGCGCCCTCAGAACGACCATATACGGGATCAGGCTGCTCTTGACGCATTCAGCTATGTCAAGGATATGCCCCGTCCTGCGGAGATAGATATGCGCTTTGCAATTGAGTCGATAACGGCAATGCCCGAAACGGTATACGTCCCCGACAGCTTCAAGGCGATCATAGACCTTGAGTTCACATGTATGTCCGAAGAGGGGATATATATGTCCAAATGCCCCCGCTGCGGCAGATTTTTTGTCAGGGACATAAACGAAAGATCTCCCTACTGCGACAGGATAACGGGTGCGGGAAAGACCTGCTCACAGCTTATAAACGAGGAGATAGGAAACGCCGTTACAAGACGTGCGGCGGACAGCGCAGCTCATGCTGAGGAAGCCGATAAGACGGAGGAGAGTGCTGTAATAACAGCGGAAGCTCCTGCGGAGAGCGAAAGCACCGCAGAAGGAATATTCGTGGAAGAGGTATATCCCGTATTAAATGCCGAGCCGTCCGATGAAATTACCGAAAGCGCTGCCCCCGAACCGAAAGCCGAAGCCGTTCAAAAGGAAGAACACTCCGACGAAGGCGTTCCCCGTGAAATACCCCATGAAACCGAAAAACGCTGCCAGAAGGTATATAATATGCTTTACAAGCGTATCGGCAGGATAATGACGGATACCGAGTTCAAGGAATGGTCAAGATATCTTTCCGACATGAAAAGGAATGTGCGGATAGGTGAAGCGACCCTTTCTCAGCTGGAGGATTTCCTCGGATTCTGGGAAACGGAGATAAAAAAGCCCCGTCCAAAGAAAAAGCATACGGAAGAACCTGCGGATAAGGCACAGAAGTCTGAGGAGAAAAATTATCCTCAGCCTGAGCAGTCGTCCTTCTTTGACGCTGCCGTTGCCGAATACGAAAGCCGTGAGGCTAAGCGTGAGGAGGCGGATATTTCTCCCGAAAACTCCGAGGCACATTCACCCGATGTTGTGTTCAAGCCCTTTAACCCGCCGAAATACAACACCGTTCTTGAAGCTATGATGGACGGAAAGTACAAATCAGACGAGCTGCTTTCCGAGAAAGGCTCCGTTTCCGATGACGACCTTGACGAGATAAAGGTCAAGGGAAGAAAAATAACCGTTCCCAACTGGGAGAAAATTCAGCGCAAGCCCTGACGCTGCGCCGAAAGCGGAGATGATAACATGGATTTTATCAACGAGGCAAATGCCGTCAGCGGTCTTTCCGACGCTATCGTAAAGGGCGGCGTATGCTTATTCAACGCAATAAAATATATCTACTCCATTGCGGAGGAGGATTTCTACAATGTTGACATAAAGGACGCCTTCAAGATCGTCCTCAACAATATTACCGACACCGACAGCCTTACCGCTCTCGGTCTGCGCATCGACGGCGACACCTGCGGCGAGATGATGAGCGAGGAGTACAACCGTGTTCTCCCCATGATAGTTTACAGCCTTGCGGTAAGAGTTCCTGCCCTTAAAGCTCTGAAAGGGGCGAGCGGTCCTATGACCGACGATCAGCTTTACAAGGTTTACTGCGCCGTTATGTCAAAGGGTGCGGAAAACTACGGCGACACCATCACCGAATCCTTTATGGAGATGAAATATCTCGTCCGAAAGGGAAGAAAGCTGCCCCCTTACAATGCGGACTGGTTCAAGACATACATTTACACAAATGTTCCCGAGCTTGCCTCCATAACCAACAAGAATATGTTCCTTCTCGGCTTTGCGGACGTTCTGTTTGCAATGTTCTATTCCTGTCTGGAGGAAATGCTTTTTGAGAAGATAAAGGAATATTCCGCCGACAATTTCGATACGGCAGTTGAGATATAGGGCGTGTTGAGCGGCAGTGTCAACATACCCCGGACAAACAAGCTTTACGGCTTTTGAAAGGAAGATCCAATGAGCAGGACAATTTATCTCTGCGGCTTCATGGGCTGCGGAAAAACCACTGTGGGGCGCCGCCTTGCGGATATCCTCGGCTGTCCCTACACCGACATGGACGCTTACATCGAGGAAAAGGAGAAAATGAAGATACCCGATATCTTTTCTATTCACGGAGAAGAATATTTCCGTGACAAGGAGACCGCTGCGGTTGCCGCTCTCGGAGAAATGGGCGGAGTAATATCCTGCGGCGGAGGAGCGATGCTTCGGGCGGAAAACGGTGCGGAAGCTGCAAAGCACGGAACGGTGGTCTACATCGACACCCCCTTTGAAACCTGCTACAGCCGTATATCGGGAGATGCAAACCGTCCTATAGTTAAGGCGAACACAAAGGAGTCACTTTATGAGATATATCTCAAACGGGTGCCCCTGTACCTTGCACACTCCTCTCTTAAAGCGGACGGGAGCGGTACTCCTTTGGAAATAGCGGAATTTATTGCGGCAAGCTGCCGATAATCATATAATCATATGCAAAAAAATACTGATAAAAAAGGGATCATATAATGAACAATACTTATTCTCTCGGAGTCGATATCGGCTCAACAACAGTTAAGACAGTTATTCTTGACCAAAACGAAAATATCGTATACTCAAAATATCAGCGGCATTTTTCCAAGGTAAGGGAAACCGCTGCGGAGCAGATCGAAGAGATAGGAAAGCTTTATCCGAATGAAAGCTTCCGTCTTGCAATAACAGGCTCGGCAGGTCTTGGACTTGCTTCTGCGGCATCGCTGCCCTTTGTGCAGGAGGTGCACAGCGCATTTATCGCCGTAAAGCACAGCTACCCCGACGCAGACGCAGTTATCGAGCTTGGCGGAGAGGACGCAAAGATAATCTTCCTTACAGGCGGCACGGAGCAGAGAATGAACGGCTCCTGCGCAGGCGGCACGGGCGCTTTCATCGACCAGATGGCGACCCTTCTCGGCATAACCGCCGAGGATATGGACGATCTTTCCCTTAAAGCGGAAAAGCTCTATCCCATTGCTTCAAGATGCGGCGTTTTTGCAAAATCAGACATTCAGCCTCTCCTTAATCAGGGGGCAAGGCGTGAGGATATTGCGGCTTCCATTTTTCAGGCGGTAGTCGATCAGACAGTTTCGGGTCTTGCTCAGGGAAGAACTATCGAGGGCAAGGTGCTTTTCCTCGGCGGTCCTCTGACATTTATGAAGGGTCTGAGAAAGGCTTTTGTAAAAACTCTCGGTCTTTCTGAGGAAAACGCAGTATTCCCCGAAAACGCACAGTGCTTCATGGCATACGGCTGTGCGCTTTACGCAAACGAAACCACCGATTCCGACGAAACCTTTACCGCAGGGGAGATATCCGCAAAGATAGCCTCCGCAAAGGTAAACGATGATATCATCACAGGCAGACGGCTTTTTGAAACACAGGCGGATTACGACGCTTTCGTGGAGCGCCACAGCAAATGCGACCTTGCTTTTGAGGACATAAACACCTACGAGGGCGAAGCATATTTCGGTATCGACGCAGGCTCCACCACAACAAAGCTTGTGCTTATAACTCCCGACGGAAAGCTGCTCTACAAGCACTACACCTCAAACAAGGGTCAGCCCCTTAACGTTATTACAAAGCAGCTCAAGGAAATATATGACCTTTCGGGGGACAGGATCGCTATCCGCTCCTCCGCCGTTACTGGCTACGGAGAAGAGCTTATCAAGGCAGGACTGGGCATTGATTACGGTCTTGTCGAAACTGTGGCTCACTACAAGGCTGCGTCCTTCTTCAAGCCCGATGTTGATTTTATCATCGACATAGGCGGACAGGATATCAAGTGCTTTAAAATAAAAAATCATGCTATCGACAGCATTATGCTCAACGAAGCCTGCTCTTCGGGCTGCGGCTCATTCATTCAGACCTTTGCTCAGGCAATGGGATATGATATTGCCGAGTTTGCCCGTCTTGGACTTTTTGCAGAGCGTCCCGTTGACCTCGGCTCACGCTGCACGGTGTTCATGAACAGCTCCGTAAAGCAGGCTCAGAAGGACGGCGCTTCGGTTGAGGATATCTCAGCAGGACTTTCCTCATCTATCATAAAGAATGCAATTTACAAGGTCATCAGAGCGGCTTCCGTGGACGATCTGGGACAGAATATCGTTGTTCAGGGCGGAACATTCCTTAACGACGCTGTTCTGAGAGCCTTCGAGCAGGAGCTGGGACGAGATGTTGTACGCCCTGCAATCGCAGGACTTATGGGTGCTTTCGGCGCAGCTCTTTACGCAAAGGAAGCTTCCTCCGCCGACGGAAAGCTTGCTTCGGACATTATCTCTCCCGACGAGCTGGAGAATTTTTCCTACACCTCAAAGCAGCTAAACTGCGGCGGCTGTACCGCAAAGTGTGCTCTTACAATGATAACCTTCAGCGACGGTCACAAGTTCATCAGCGGAAACCGCTGCGAAAAGGGCGCAGGCATCAAGCGTGAAAAAACCGCTCCCTGTCTGTACGAATACAAATATTCAAAGCTGCTTTCATATGAAAACGCTCAGGACGTAAAGGAGCCGAAGGCTGTTATCGGTCTGCCCCTCTGCCTTGGATTCTACGAGCAGATACCCTTCTGGATACCTCTTTTCAACAAGCTTGGCTTCAAGGTGATACTTTCCGAGGAAAGCTCCAGGGACATCTACTACAAGGGTCAGCACACTATTCCCTCGGACACGGTATGCTACCCTGCAAAGCTTGCCCACGGTCATATCATCAGCCTCCTTGAAAGAAAGGCGGATATCATCTTCTACCCCTGCGAAAGCTACAACATCGACGAGGGTCAGAGTGACAACCATTACAACTGCCCCGTCGTGGCATACTATCCCGAGCTGCTGAAAGCAAATATCCCCGAGCTTACGGCTGATAACTTCGTTTACCCCTACATTGACATAAATCTGGAGCGCCATTTTACCGAAACTATATGCAGATCCTTTGCAAAGTACAATTTGTCCAAAAAGGACGTTAAGGCAGCATGGGAATATGCCTTTACCGTCTGGGAGGAATACAGACAGGATATCGTTAAAAAGGGCAGCGAGATAATCGAAGAGGCAAGAAAGAACAATATGCCTATAATCGTCCTCAGCGGACGTCCTTACCACGTTGACCCCGAAATAAACCACGGTATCCACAAGCTTATGACCTCACTCGGCATGGCGGTCATCACCGAGGACAGCGTGGCTCATCTGGCGGATACGCCAAAGCTTACGGTCCTCAATCAGTGGACTTATCACTCACGTCTTTACAGGGCGGCGCAGTATGTGACTACTCAGAAGGATATGCAGCTTGTACAGCTTGTTTCCTTCGGCTGCGGCATTGACGCAATTACCACCGACGAGGTCCGTTCAATTCTTGAATCCCACGGAAAGCTCTACACTCAGCTGAAGATCGACGAGATAAACAATCTCGGTGCGGTAAAGATACGTCTGAGAAGCCTTGAAGCGGCTATAAAGGGAATATCATAAAGGTCTGAAAAGTATATTTCTATATTTGCTTGACAAAAATATCTCTGTGTGATATAATAGTCACAAGAAATGAGATGAAAGCACTTCCACGTCTTTCACAAAAATCGAAACCCCACAGAGTGGCAGCTCTGTGGGGTTTCTTTTGTTTTGGGCTGTGCTGCCTTCTTTTACTTCTTTCTCGTGTTCAGCCACTTGCGGACAGCTTCATAAATGAAGCTTGCGATTACGCCCGCCATAACAGAGATAATACTATTAACCAATAAAACTGTAGACAAAAAGCCTTCGCATAATCCATATACGCAAGATTATGCGAAGGTTTTTTGTACAGTTTTCAATTGGTTTATAGTATGAGATTATAGCATTTACAACTTCCACGTCGTTCACCTCCCTCCGTGTTAAGCGGATAGGAGCGGCAGCATAAGTTTATTGTATCATATGTGCTTAATAAATGTCAATTATCGACATAAACGAAAACGCCATAAAACCTTTGATAATGTTTGTCATAGGTTTTATGGCGTATTGATTTGTATTAATATACAAAAAGTCTTAAAGGCTGTTCCTGAGTGCCTCTTGATGCGCTGTACTGATATGTCTTTGTTGTGCCGTCAAATACAGCTGTTCTTGTAAGGCTTATCTTGGTTATTCTTCCGGGGGAGTTGCTGTCATATGCTTCAAGAACAAACTTGTTGGGGTTGTTTGCCTCTCGGATAATTCTTACAGCGTTCATTGCCGAGCCGCCGAAGGATATAACGGCAGGATTACCCGTTGTAAGCTCATCGGTAAGAACTGCCATAGCTGTTTCTCCGTCATAGCCGAAATCGTACACGGTGCACTTGTCCGACTTGGGCAGGTTGCAGTAGTAATTGAACATGTTCATTACCTGGAGATCGTCACCGGTGCAGCTCTTGCTGTTGATAAGCGCACATTCATATTCGTTGAACACGGGCAGGGAATGGAAGGTTATCTTTTTCAGGAAAGCAATAAATCCGCTGTCCGATTCGAGAGTACCGTTGTAATCCTGTGTGCTCACGCTCATGCTGTGGTTTGTTACATAATCCCTTGTTTTGTCGGTGTATCTGAGCAGACCGCCCTTTATGCTGCCGTAATCCCACTTGTCCTCAAGGAGCAGGTAAGAATTATAGGTGTCCAGAATGCCTATCTGCAGCTCGGAAAGGTCTGCCTTTCCATCTGTAAACTGAGCTATCTGACCAACCTGATATCCGGGCACCTCTGTTCCGTCGGAGGTCTTATAGCCGGAAGCCGCAAGGGGAAGCTCACCACGGTAATATGCATGGATTATTCCCGCAATACCGAAATCTGCGCCGTGAGGAGCAAAGTCCGTGCGGAAGTTATTGTATGCAAGACCGTCCTTTTCAACGTTCAGACCGCAGTCTGCAAGGATAAAGCCCTTTTTGCCCGTATCCTCTTCAATGATGACCTGATTGTAGGACATAAAGTTCTGTATCTTCTCATAGATATTTCCGAGAGCGTCTGCATTGGATGCCTGGAAGAACTGACCGTTTGTTCTGTCGGCAATGTTGTAAAGGTACTCTGCATCAATGTACTTTCCGAGTCCGATAGTGAAAACGGTGATATTTTTCTGATTTGCCACGGTGATAGCCTGCTCGTCAAGTGTCGCATTGGGATTTGAAGGCATACCGTCCGTCAGCAGGATAATGTAGTTCTTGTCGTAAAGGTCGGCGTCGCTGAATTCGCTAACGGCGCTTATGAGAGAGCCTGCTATATCCGTTCCGCTGAAATTCTGGGTAGTTGTCCTGATAGCGTCTACCTTTGCCTTTACATCGTCTGCGTTGTCGGTAATGGGGCTTATCTCCTTAAAGCTGCCCGAAAACTGAGCCGCACCGAAGGAAGCCTCGTCTTTGAGCATGTCGATAAGGTTCATGGTAAAGTCAAGGCGCTTGAACTCAACGTCATTTTCCTCGGAATTTGCGCACATTTCCTCGGGGTACATCGAACCCGAATTGTCAATGAGGAAGAATATCTGTGTATTGCTTTCCTTAAGGATAATTCCCTCGTCGCCGAGAGCGTATATGCCGTTTTCGGTGATCTCGGCAGATACTGTCCTGCTGTCCGAATTGATAGTACTTTCGATCTTGTCAAAGGACAGGGTATCGTTATTGAATCGGAAAACAGAAAGAGCGTTTACGGGAGTTTTCCATGCCGTAAGCTGCTCATCGGTATAAGTAAAGGTGATAGTGCAGCCACCGTACTCGCTGTCGCAGTAGAAATCAAAAGCGTCTACGATAAGTCCCGGAGTACCCTGAATGGTTTTGTTGTCCGAAGGCACAAAGGAGATATATGCTGTCTTGGGGCAGGATTTAACGGATATTGAAGCTCCTGCGCCGCCGAAGTTTACGTCCTCTGTGTGATCCGAATCGGAAACAGTGCCGTCGGTAGAGCTGCTTAACGGGTCAAGACCCGAGCTTACCTCATCGCCGTCACTTATTCCGTCACCGTCGCTGTCAAAAATCTTGGGGTCTGTGCCCGAAACATTTATCTCGTAATAATCGGAAAGTCCGTCCTTGTCGGTGTCGGCAAGTCCCACGGCAAGACCCTGTTCGGTTTTTTCGTCATATGTAAGGGGACTGAGGCTGCTTATTTCATATTCAAGGCTTGCTTCGTTTACCGAACGGCTCTGACCCGTAAGCTTTGAATCAAGCTCTTTCAGATAATCATCGTTAAGTGATTTGGTATAAATAAAAGAGCCACCGTATAAAACTATGAGCAGTGCTGCCGCAATTGCCGCACCTCTTCCCACTGCAAGGGAATCTATTCCACTTGAAACAGGCTGAGGCTTTCTTCTTCTCGGAGCTTTGACAGAAGACTTTGAGGACGCAGCTTTCGTAGCCTGAGCAGCTTTTTCTTCGTTTTCCTTCTTTTCGGCTGCCGCAGCAGCAGCTTCGGCTCTTGCAGCCGCTCTCTGCTTGGCAAGGTTTGCTTTTTCGAGTCTTTCCGCTTCTTTCTTTTCTTCCTCTTCCTTCTTCTTCTGCTCGTAAGCCTGTTCACGCATTTTTTTGCGGTGGGCAAGCTCAAGGTCACGGTCGAGAGCGTCTTCCGCTGCTGATTTCTGAGCGGCGGGAGCGGTCTGCTTGGGAGCTTCCTGATTGGGAACGGGTTTGGGAGCAGGCTTAGGTTCCTCTTTGGGCTTTGCTTCCTGCTTGACAGGCTCGGATTTCGGTGATTCCTCCTGCTTTTTTGCAGGTTCGGGCTTCGGTGCAGATTCGGATTTATTTTCGGTCGTTTTATTGCTTTCCGCCTTTACGGGAGCCTGTTTTTTCTCCTCGGATCTTATCTCTTCGGAGTTATTCTCCTTGGGAGCGCTGACATTGATAACGATTTCCTTTTTGACGGAATTGTCAGACTTTTCGCTTTCGGCAGTGCTTTCCTTTTCCTCAAGCTCCGCCTCCGCTTCATGAGCGAACGCCAGCATATCGCTGAAGCTTTGGACGGGAATATTTTCCTCGTCTATCTTCTTTTCGGTGTTCTGACCTGCTGCTTCGGCTGAAGCTGCCTGTGCTGACTGCTTGGGTGAATTGTTTTTCTTTTTCTTTTTGTTTGCCAAAACCGACACATTCCTTTCAGTTTTTCGCACAGATATTTATCCTCCGTGCGGTTTTCCCCATATTGTTAATTATAATGATTGTGATGGTTATAAATATATTGGCAATATGGCTTGCAAATCAATATATTCATACTGATCGTTTACGCACAAACTGCCATAATTATAATTATATTATATTACAAGGCTAAAAGTCAACACCTATTAAATAGAATGTTTCGACAGCGTTTTGTATAAAATTATCATATATGACAATTATCATACCCATATCCAAAAAACGGCAGGCAGGCTGAGCCTGCACCCTATCGTTTCATGCTTTATTTTAGCAGTATAGTTCTTGGCTCGGTAACGGCACATATTTTGAACCGTTACTTTTTAAGGCTGAGCCTGCACCCAACCGTATCATAGTATTTTGGGACGTTATAGTTCTTGGCTCGGTAACGGTACAAAATTTGAATCGTAATTTTTTCGGACTGAACCTCCAACAACCCAAAAACTATCCCTCGATTACCGCTTTCACCAGCTGCCATGCAATACTTCCCTCACGCAGAAGACTTAACGCATCTTCAAGTCTGACCCATTCTGCTGAATCGACTTCGGAAGATGTTTCGATAGCTTTTTTCGGTGCAAAAGCCTTGAATCCCAGCATGAGCATTTCTTTTTTGTCATAGGGGTAGCTTTTGATGAATTTGACCTCGGTCACGTTCAGACCTATCTCCTCGCCCACCTCACGGACTACCGCTTCCTCCGCCGATTCGCCGATCTTCATGATGCCTGCAACGCATACGTATTTTGTTTGTGATACATAATTCTGCCTGAGCAGAGCAATTTCGTTATACTCATTGACAACGGCTGCAATAATGCTTGTTGTAAACATATCCCACAGGGGAATACCGCATTTTTCGCAGTATGGTATCAGACCCTCATCGCCTATTTCCTTTTTTATCAGTTTGCTGCCGCAGAAAGGGCAATATGTAAATTTCATCGTAAACTCTCCTTGAAAAAATCATGCCCCGAAAAAAATCTTCTCAGGGCAAAATATGAATACTGATTTAGTGATAGCTGCATATCCGCTCAAAATCAAGGCTGCCGCCGAAGATATCGAGTGCGCTTCCGACGGTAAAATCAACCCGTCCTCGTCCCAGCTTTTCAAGCAGGGTGATGTCGTCGTATGAACCTATACCGCCCGCATAGGTTGCGGTTATACCGTCTGTATCTCCCAGCAGAGCGGCGATGTCCTGTTCAATGCCGTGCTGTCTGCCTTCAACATCGACAGCGTGTATCAGGAATTCATCGCAGTATTTTTTCAGCATAAGGATATTTTCCTTAGTTACCGTAACGTCGGTGAATTTCTGCCATCGGTCGGTGACGATATAATATTCCCCGTCCTTCTTTCGGCAGGAAAGGTCGAGAACGATATGCTCCGCTCCCACTGCGCTCACAAGCTTTTCAAGGCGCTCAAAGCTTACATTGCCGTCCTTGAAAACATATGAAGTAACGATGACGTGGGACGCTCCTTTTTCAAGATATTCCTCCGCATTTTCGGCGGTCACTCCGCCGCCTATCTGCATTCCTCCCTTAAATTCCGCAAGGGCTGAAAACGCCTGTCTGCGGTCGGCTTCGTAATACTCGCTGCCTGCGGGGTTCAGCAGTATAATATGTCCGCCGTACAGCCCTCTGTCACGGTACAGTGCGGCATAGTAGCCTCCGTCGTATTCGGAAACGAAATTTTCGTCTGCGGCGGAATTCTTGTCCGCAAGGCTGCCGCCCACTATCTGCTTCACCTTTCCGTTGTGAATATCTATGCACGGTCTGAATTTCAAGGCATTACATTCCTTTCTGGAAAATATCAGTCGGTTGAAATATCCGAGCCTATCTCCGAATGATGAGGGTCACTTCCGCTTTCCTGTTCTTCGGGCAAAACGGGTGCTTCGCTTGGCTTTTTGCTCTTTGTTTTTCTGAAATAAACCTTTGCGAGCTTTTTCAGCTTCTTTGCAAGGGCAGGGGTAAAGGTGCCGTTAACGCTGCCGTTTATTCTCCATGCCCAGTTGCCGTTGCCGATAGTTGACGGAATATTCATACGGGCGGTATTGTCAAGGCAGAGGATATCCTGTGCCTGAATAATGCACATATCGCTGACGCTTGCATATGCCGCACGGATAAGCGCCCATACGACCTCCTTGGAGGAGGCTTTCTTTTTCAGCCCCAGATAGCTGCGGATAAACCTTTTGGTGTCCTTGTCCTGATTTTCGTACCAGCCGAGGGCGGTTTCGTTGTCATGAGTGCCTATGTAAACAACGCTGTTTTTAACATAATTATGGGGCAGATAGCCGCTGTCCTCATGGCAGCCTGCCGAACCGAAGGCAAATTCCAGCACGTTCATGCCGGGATATCCTGCCGCTCTGAGCATTTCTCTGACGTCCTCGGTGAGAAAGCCTAAGTCCTCCGCAACAAGGGAAACCTCGCCAAGCTCTGCTTTTATGGCGTTGAACAGTCCCATGGAGGGACCCTTGAGCCATTCGCCGTTCTCGGCGGTCTTGTCCTCTGAAGGGATAGCATAATAGCTTTCAAATCCTCTGAAATGGTCGATCCTCGTTATATCAAAAAGCTTTGACGCATATCTTACTCTTGATACCCACCAGCGGTAGCCGTCCTTTTTCATCTCGTCCCAGTCGTAAAGAGGATTTCCCCACAGCTGTCCCGTGGGAGAAAAATCGTCGGGAGGGCAGCCTGCTACCTTAACGGGGCAGCAGTCCTCGTCCAGCATGAAAAGCTGAGGGTTCGCCCAGATATCGCTGCTGTCCATGGAAACGTATATGGGCATATCTCCGTAAAGCTTTATGCCCTTTTTGTTGGCGTATTTTTTCAGCGCCCTGTACTGCTTGAAGAACTTGAACTGCATGAATTTCCAGCTGCCTATCTCCGAAGTATGCTCTTCCGCATATTTTTTCAGAGCGTCCTTGTCACGAAGGCGGTAACAGTTGTCCCACATTGTCCACATCTGACCGTGGAAATGACCTTTCAGCGACATGAACAGAGCATAATCCTCCAGCCAGAAGTTATTTTTGCGGCAGAACTTGTCGAACTCGTATTTTGCCTCGGCGCAGGCGGATTCGCAGAATTTGTTGTATGCCTTTGCAAGGATAAGCTTTCGGAAGCTGAAAAGCTGCGCATAATCGGCAAAGTCATTTTTCCGTGAAATAACAAGCATATCCTTGTCATCGGGTGAGATAAGGCCCTCGTCCATAAGCTGATCAAGGTCAATGAACAGAGGGTTGCCCGCATAAGCGGAATAGCTCTGATAAGGGGAATCGCCGAAGCCTGTAGGTCCTATGGGGAGTATCTGCCATATGCTTTGTCCCGCACTTTTAAGGAAATCGACAAATTCATATGCCTCCCTGCCGAGAGTGCCTATCCCGTATGGACTCGGCAGACTTGATATATGCATTAAAACACCGCATGAACGCATTTTCTTCATTCCTTTCAGAAAAATAATTGTTGCCGTTATAAATCTTTGCAGGGTCGGATATGCTCCTTCCCTGCAAAGAAAAGTCGTTGTAATATTACCAGCCCATTACAGCCTTTATTTCGGCGGTAAGCTTTTCGGCAGCCTTGCCGTGAGTAGCTTCTGTTGGGTGCCAGTCGGCAGCATAGCCGTCATTCTGATTCTGAACGTCAAATTTCATGGAAGAAACCTTTGTATCTCCACTTTCGGCGGTGTACTGATTAACTGCCTCCTCAACGAACGGATAGAGGGAATCGCCCATTATTCCGAGAGTGCAGAGGATATATGCGTCCGGATTATCCTCACGGATATCTCCGATAAATTCCTTGTAGCTGTTGAGATAATCCATCAGACGGTCCTCTTCATTGCCGCACCAGCTTGCATCGTTTGTGCCAAGGTTGATAACAACAACGTCGGGAACGAAAGAACTGTGATCCCACTCGATGTCCGCAGCCTTTTTGCCGCTGCCAAAGGTTCCGTAGGAGAAGCCGAAGCTGTCGTAATATTTGGGCATGATCTGATTTTTCTGCTGGGTCTTGCCGTCGGAGTAGCCCGAAATTATACCGTGTCCGCTGAGGGATACCATGCTGTAATCTGCGTCAAGGTTTTCGCAGGTTTTATAGGCGTAGGTCTTTGTAACGTCCTCGGTGGTCGTGGAGAAATGATGATCTCTGTCCTCGTCGTCAACGCCGTAGCCGCAGGTAATGGAATCGCCGATAAATTCGATCTTGTACTTCTTTTCCGCAGCGGGAGCTATCTCTCCGTCAGCCTCGATCGTACCGATTCCGCAGAGGGAGTTTGCCGATTCGGAAAGCTTGACTATCTTTATTTCAGCAGTAGTTTCCGTATCGGATTCGATAACGGTATAAACCTTTTCGGCTTCGTTTACCATATCGTCAACCACACGCTCGCCGTTTACGTAAATCGCTATTCTTGCATATCCGTCGGCGTAGTCTGCCTGAGTTGCTGTGCTGTCGCCCTTTACAGTAACTGTACATTTTGTGCCCGTAAAGGTATAAGCTGCTCCCGAACCCGAATATCCCAGCCAGAGAACGTCCTCGTCGAGATAAGTTCTTCCAAGAGCTTTTACATATTCGCTGCTTGCGGTATATTTTCCGTCCGACACAGCCGCCTCGGTCTGAGAAGCGGTGGTTTCCGAATCATCGGAAGCTCCGCTGTCCGCATCTCCGCAGCCTGAGATAGCTCCTGCGCCGAGGGCAAGAATAAGTGCCATTGCCGTAAGCTTTGTCATTTTCATTTAAAACGTCCTTTCGGTTTTAATGTGAGAAAAAATTATGTATTGCTGTCCTCTTTTGCCTTGAGCAGGTCACGGATCTCCGCAAGGAGAAGCTCTTCCTTTGTGGGAGCAGGCTCTGCAGGCGGCTCTTCGGGCTTTTTTTCTTCCTTGCGCTTAAATTTATTGATACCCTTTATGAGCAGGAACACGCAGATAGAGATGATAAGGAAGTTGATAACGACCTGAATGAAGTTGCCGTAGCCGACTGCGACCTCGGCTGTGCCTGCGGCTTCATCTGCGGCTTTGAGGATAATACGGTAATCGGTAAAATCCATTTCGCCCATTATCATTCCGATACAGGGCATTACGATATCATTTACCAGCGAATTTACGATAGGAGTAAAAGCGCCGCCCATAATAACGCCGACTGCCATATCTATTACATTTCCTCTTGCGATAAACTCCTTAAACTCGGATACTATGCCCTTTTTTTCCTGATCTGCCATGATGATCATCCTTTCGACAAAAAATCAATATTTTAGTAATTGTATTATATAAAAAAAATATGAAGATGAGTAGAACTATTTTATATCATTCTGTTAATACTTCGGCAGGGCAGGCTGAGCCTGCACGCAACCGTATCATAGTTTATTTTGGGCGTTATAGTTCTTGGCTCGGTAACGGTACTT
>JBJERW010000109.1:0-4875 GCA_051882475.1 Huintestinicola sp.
TTGGAACTACAGTTTATTTTGCTATCTTAATTTATTAACTTTTTCGACAGACTGAACTGAGTGCGTTTCGTAATGAAGCGCACTCGGTTTTTATTACATATTGCGTATCATGTTGATAAATGCGGTAAGCTCGCCTGCCATTTCCGAGTGCTCGGCGATCCTTGGGTGACCCGGGGTTGCCGCACCGTTTCGTGAAAACAGAAGATGATGTGCATCAAGTCCCTCCGCTTTCAGCTCCTCGGTCATCTCGTCTATTGCCTTGTCCCATTCCTCGTCATGCATAAGCAGAGTGGTGATGAATACATATTTTGTTGAGGGCAGATAGTGGGAATGTACCTTCCTTACAATATCCTTGTAGCCGTTTTTCCACTTTGTGCGGTATTCGGGGTCGTAAATGTCAAGGTCGTCCTTGTCGGTAACACCGTTGTGCTTGTCGTTCTGACCGAGAGCGAAAACAACTATGTCGGGGATATATTTTGAAAAATCCCACTCGGTCAGCTCTCCCGCTTCGGGGAAGTAGCACATCTTATCGTAAACGCTTTCCATGCCTATCATATCGGGCCAGTGAAAATATCCCGTTTTGTCGAAAACGGCAATGCCGCCTTGGGCGATATTATGGATCTGAGCGTCCAGCATACGGGCAGTCTGCCATGTGTAGCTGAACCATGAGTTGTCATATATTGCGTCATGGCTCGCAGGGTCGCTGCGGCCTGTGAAATCTACCGCTTCGGCAACCTCTCCTGCGGATACGCTGTCGCCGTAAAATTCAATTTTCAGCTCGGGTCTTGGCGGCAGATCGAGAAATTCTCCGTTTGTTTCGACCGATCTCAAGGCAAAGCTGTGCTGAGCGGCATGGCGCTTGTAGATGATGAGGCGGTGTATCTTGTCCTCCTCTAGATTTTCGGCAAGCTTGTATACCGTGTCCTTGCCGTCATTTGAACGGGGGAGAGGCACTTTTCCGACTCTGCCGTCGATAACATATCCCAGACAGAGAGTTCCCCAGCAGGTGTTGTTGCATATTTCCGCCGATATCTCCGTTCCTCTGAACAGCATCTCTGCGCTTGATGCGGCAAAGTAAAAATGTGCTCCGTCCTCACGGACATCTATTCTTCCGGTGTAGCCGATACGGCTGTCGGTGCAGTTTATTTTCATGTTTCATTATCCTTTCGTTTGCTGATGAATACAGTATAGCATATCACCGTACAGCTTTTCAATAGCGTTCAATTAATTTTAATAAAAAATCCCAAAATTAATTCCATATTCGTCACAGGTATTGCTTTTAAAACCGAACCGAAATTAATATAATTAAAGTGAGAAAATATACAATAAATGTTAGGAAAACGCTGAATAATGCGAAGCTATCGTTTCGCCGTTTTGAGGAACGCACGAAAATCCGTCACTGAGAGGGTGACGAAAAACGGCTGAAACGATTTATTCAGCGTTTTCCCAGAGCATCGGGGAGTACAGGAGGTGACGGTTTGAAGAAGAAAATTCATGTTAACAGAGTCGGATATATGACAGGAACACCCAAAACGGCGGTTTGCGCAGTTTCGGCAGGCGTGTTTTATCTTGTTGACGCCAGAAGCGGCGTGAGCGTTTACGCAGGCCGTTTGTCCAAACCGTCATATGACAAGGAATCGGGGGATATGGTAAGGCTTGCGGATTTCACCGACTTCAACACCGAGGGAGCGTATTTTATCCGTGCGGGCTACAAGCGCTCGGACGTTTTCGAGATCGCAGCAAAGCCGTATACCATGCTGAAAGGTGCGGTGCTTGAGGGATTGTACCTCAACCGCTGCGGATATGAATATTCCGATGATTATTCGGATATAAGGGGTAATTCGGATTACATACACAGAGCCTGCCATACCGATAAGCTGCCCGTTTACGGCGCAGGCAGCGATATTCGGCTGGACGTTTCGGGGGGCTGGCACAACAACGGCAGCTACAATAAATATGTTTCCGCAGCTTGCCTTGCGGTGTCGCATATGCTTTATGCCCTCAGGCTTTTCCCCGACAGCTTTTCACGGTCGGAGAGGGCAATGACCGAAAACGAGTGCAAATGGGGTCTGCAGTGGCTGCTGAAAATGCAGGCGGAGGACGGCGGAGTTTACCGCAAGGTGGGTACTTTGCAGGGCGGCGATTTCACTGCCCCCGACGAAGACGATGAGGAATATTTCATTTTCGGAAAATCATGCAGAGCTTCCGTCAGGTTTACTGCGGCTGCGGCTATGGCTGCGGAATATTTTGCCGAGGAAGACCCGATGCTCTCCCGAAAGCTGAGAAGCGCTGCGGAGAAAAGCTGGCTGTGGATAGTTCAGACTCCCGAATACGGCGTTTACTGCGGTTATTCCGACAATGCGGCGGAAAAACCCGACCCTGCCGGGGACGACGACTATATGTGGGCATTGTGCGAGATGTATTCGCTGACGGGGGACGAATGCTTCCACGAGATGATAGCCAAGAAATATCTTGCCACGGATTTTTCGGGCTTTGAAAGCGCAAACGTGGGCGGATTTGCGGCGCTTTCCTATATGCTGACGGGCAGAAAGAAGGACAGAGCCGTTGAAAGCTCAATAAGAAAGAAGATGACCGACCGTGCCGACAGAATGTGGATAGCCGACCGTGAAAGCGGCTACAGCACATCGAGAAGCGCAGGAAGAGGCTACAGCTACGGCAGCAACGCCGCTTTCCTTTCCGACGGAATGTGCTTTGCGGTGGCATATCTTTTAAGCGGTAATCAGAAATATCTTATGGGAGCGACCGACCAGTTCTCATACATTTTCGGCAGAAATCCCATGAGCATATCCTATATGACGGGTGTGGGGGACTACTGTGTCTGCCACCCTTATCACAGACTGTCCGCAACCGACGACATTGAACTTCCCGTCAAGGGAATGGTTGTCAGCGGAGCGAATGTGGAGCGAAACGACGGATACTCCATATGGCACATTGAAAAGGGCACTCCCCCTGCAAAATGCTATGTGGACAACGAATACAGCTTCTCCACAAACGAACCTGTCATACATTTCGGAACGCCGGTGGTGTTCATGTCGGCGTTTTACGAAAAGGTCGGAAGAAGCACTCTCACAAGGCGGAGCATAAACAAGGACCCCGATATAGTTTCCGATTGATTTTTTGTGAAAGATATGTTATACTAATAACCAATAAAACTGTAGACAAAAAATCTTCGTATAATCCATATATGCAAGCTTATGCTCGATTTTTTGTACAGTTTTTAATTGGTTATTAGTATTATAATTTTATTTGCATTAAATTATCGTCAGAATTTGAAAGGATTGATAAAATTTTGAGAAAGAAAATAACTGCGGCGGTCATTGCCGTTCTTATGTGTGCGGCTGTGTTTTCGGGCTGCGGAAATGATTCGGATAATGGTGGATTTCAGGACACATCAGCTGCTTCTTCGGAGGGAACTGCAGCGCCCGAGGACAACGGCACGAAGGTTTCCATTACCACCACTGCCGCTCCCACAGAGCCTGTTGACCTTGAAGCGGGCGTTACAGATGTTATGTACGAAAGAGCGCTTGTCAATGAGGGAAACAAAAGCAGGATAGCTGCGGCGATGAAAAAGGCTGAAAGCGGTGAAAGCATTACCGTGGGCGTTATAGGCGGCTCAATTACTCAGGGCACGGCGGCTTCCACGTCTTCAAACTGCTATGCGGAGCTGTTCCACAGCTACTGGGCGGAAAAATTCCCTCAGTCAGAGGTGAAATTCGTGAACGCAGGCATCGGCGGAACAAACTCATATTTGGGTGTTAACCGTGTTGATGATATGCTCCTTGATGAAAATCCCGATGTTGTTGTGGTGGAATTCTCCGTTAACGACACCGACAAGGTCATGAACAAATATTCCTATGACAGCCTTGTGAGGAAGATACTCTGCGCCGAGTCGCAGCCGGGCGTTATCCTGCTGTTTACCACTCAGGAGGACGGCACGAGCCTGCAGGACGTACATATAGAAATAGGCACGGCATACGACCTGCCGATGATAAGCTACAAGAATGTTGTTTACCCCGAGGTTGCCGCAGGAACTCTTGACTGGAAAGCCATCTCTCCCGACAACATTCACCCCAACGACGCAGGACACAGCATTATCGGTCAGCTGCTCAGCCGTTATCTGGACGGTGTTTATGACGAGCTTGACGAAATTGATACAAGCGACCTGTCCTTTACGGCGGAGCCTTACACCAACGATTATTACAAGAACGCAAAGCTTTACGCTCCGAGCGAGTTTTCTGCCGAAATGACAGGCTTTGAGCAGGGCACAAACAAGGTCTACCCTCAGCTTTTCCCCGACAACTGGGTAACGGAGGGCGAAGGCTATATGAAGCTTGAAACGGAATGTCAGACCTTCGGCATTTTCTACCTTAAAACCACCGACGGCAAGGGCGGTAAGTACGACGTTTACGTTGACGGCGAGAAGAAAACTGCCATTGATGCCGATTTCAGCGGCGGCTGGGGCAATTACGGCGAAACCAAGCAGGTCATTATCGGTAAGGACGTTGAAAAGCACACCATTGAGATAAAGCTTGCGGAGGACAGCGCAAACACCGCTATGACCATACTTTCCTTTATGATAAGCTGATTTATTCAGCGTTTCCCAAGAAATTACAAAAGGACGGGCGGTTATGTCCGTCCTTTTTTTGTGCAAGCTGATAAGAAAAATTGTAATCGTTTTGTAATATTGACTATTGCAGTTTGTTGAAATATATGGTATTATTAAAATACGAGTAAATGTGTCTTTTTAAGTATGTTCGAGGGATCATTATTCGTGAAAATTTATTTTTAGGAGGAGATAATTATGAAGCTGAAAAAAGTTCTTGCAGCTTTGACAGCATCGGCGCTGGCGCTTAC
>JBJERW010000110.1:0-22045 GCA_051882475.1 Huintestinicola sp.
GACGGAATGTTCACCCTTACCGAAATAAGAAGATATCTGCGCACAGGCATGGGACTTTGTCAGGGTCAGACCTGCACCAAGCTTGTCAAGGCTATAGTTTCAAGAGAACTGGGTGTCAGACCGAATGAGCTTGAGCCTGCAACGGGACGTGCTCCTATGCGTCCCATTGAGATGAAAATTCTTGCAAAGGATAAGGAGGATGCGTAATGAACTCTGATGTACTTATCATAGGAAGCGGCATCATTGGCTGCGCAGCCGCTTACAATCTGGCAAAAAAGGGTGTTAAGGTCACAGTTATCGAAGCAAGCTCAAATATCGGAAACGGCGGTTCTGTACGAAACGGCGGCGGTGTCCGTCAGTCGGGACGTGACCCGAGAGAGCTGCCCCTTGTAATGTATGCTATCAAAAATATCTGGCCGAATCTTTCGGAAATGCTTGATACAAATGTAGAATACCATCAGCAGGGAAATCTCCGTCTTGGCAGCACCGAAAGGCATAAACAGATCCTTGACGGTCTGACCGAACGTGCCGTCAAGTGCGGACTTGATGTGAGAATGATCGACGGCAAAGAAGCAAGGGAGATAAATCCATACTTATCCGAAGCCGTTACCTGCGCAAGCTGGTGCCCTACCGACGGTCATGCAAATCCTCTTACCGCAACCATGGGTTACTATAAAATGGCACGCCGTCTTGGTGCGCACTTCATTTCCGATGAAAAGATAATCGAACTGAGAAAGCACAAGGGCGCAGTCAGACAGGCGGTCGCAGCTTCGGGTAATATTTACGAGGCTGACAGAATAATCCTTGCAGCGGGCTTTGAAAGCAGAGTTATCGCCAATACTGTCGGCGTTGATGTTCCGATGCAGCCCGTTCTTCTGGAAACTCTGGTAACCGAAGCGGTTTCGCCCATGTTCCGGCAGATGCTCGGTACTGCCGATGCGGATTTCTACGGTCATCAGACAGATCACGGTTCCTTTGTTTTCGGACTGAACTCAGGGCTCGAACCCTACGCAAAGCCCGGAAAGCCCGTTTCATCAAGCATTGCCGCTTCGGCTGCCTGCAGAGGGATAATGCACTATTTCCCATCTCTTGAGGGCATTAAGGTAGTAAGAACATGGGCAGGCTGGATGGATTCCTGCGCAGACCATGTTCCTGTAATAAGCAAGGTGGACGAGTGTCCGGGACTTATCCTTGCGTGCGGTTTTACGGGACACGGCTTCGGAATTTCTCCTGCAGTCGGTCTTGTACTTTCACAGCTTGCCTGTGATGAGGAAACGGCAGTCGATCTGTCGGCACTGAGATACGACAGATTTTCCGCAAAATAATAAAAATAAAAGGGAGTTGGTCATATGAAATTATTAAGAGTCGAAATAATCACAAGCATGTCAAAAACAGAGCCGTTAAAGGAGGCTCTCGGTAAATTCCACATAAGCGGAATGACCGTCACTCAGGTTCTCGGCTGCGGCGTTCAGTACGGTACTCCCGAATATGAAGTGGATAGTAAAAAACGTGAGATCAGCCTGCTGCCCAAGAAGCTTGTTATGATGGTTGTCCCGGAGGACGAGCTTGATGCACTTCTCGAATTCGTAAAGAAAGAGCTTTATACAGGACATATCGGTGACGGAAAGATCTTCGTTTCCGAGATAGTAAATGCGATCCGTGTCCGCACGGGCGAGGAAGGCATTGAAGCTGTAGTAGAAGGTGAGTTGTAAAAGGTGGTAACGTTTGAAAATCAAAGATTTTCAAACCGAGTTTTGTTTCTTTGGCTGACGCCAAAGAAACAAAACTCTCAGGAAAGGAATAGTTATATGAATAAAAAATTAGGACTTGCAAGTGCTGTGGCAACGGGCGTGGGTCTTATAATCGCCACAAGCTGCCTTCTGTCTATCGGACAGGGTGCTGCAGCACTTGGAAATACCTTTATTATCACGATGGTGATCGCCTGTCTGTTCAATATTCTGACGGCGCTTTCCATCTGCGAACTGAATGCGCTGATGCCTAACCTTTCGGGCGGTATGGCGCAATACACTCTTGCAAGCTTCGGACCATTTGTATCTATCGTCGTGAATGTGGGCGGTTATCTGACCTGTCAGACAATTCTGGGCAGCTCCGAGGTTGCAATGTTCGGAAACACTATGAGCAGCGTTTTTGAGAATGTCCCGATATCGGGAACAGTTTATTCTATTCTGCTGATAGCTATACTAATGATCTTTAACCTCTTCGGCGTTGATATGTTCGCAAAGATACAGAACATCGTTGCTTACGGGCTTATATTCTCCCTTACTGTCATGGGTATTATGGGAACGCTGAAGATCGGTACGGGCGAAATCGTTGAACAGCCGACTGTACTGTCAACTTCTCCCTCCGATATGTTCTCCCTGCTCGGTCTTGCATTTTTCCTGTTTATCGGTGCGGAATTCGTTGTTCCGATCTCACCGCAGGTCAAAAATGCACGCAGAAATGTTCCTCTCGGAATGGTCATCAGCCTGCTTGCAATTCTTGTGATGCAGATATTTGTGACAATAGGCTTCTCTCATTACACTCCTTGGGAGGAGCTTGGAAACAGCACCGTTCCTCATATCCTTTACGGAACTATGCTTTGCGGAAAAGTCGGCACAGCCTGGATGACTATAGTTTCTCTGCTGGCTGTAATTTCAACTGTAAACACAGCAATGTTCTCAATTTCCCAGATCTGCTGCGGCATGGCAAAGATCAACCTTATGCCTGCTGTTTTCTTAAAGAAGAACAAGAGAGGCACGCCTTATGTGGGACTGCTCCTTGTATCTGCTGCAATGATAATAATCAACGCAACAGGTCTTTCCACCAGCGATCAGCTTACCTTCCTTATCCTGACGGGCTGTACATTCTGGATCTTCTCTTATATCGTTCTTCATCTTGATGTAATGGTAATGAGAAAGAGAATGCCCAAAGCTCCCAGAACATTCAAGCTTCCGCTGGGACCTGTTATCCCCATCATCGGTGTTATCGGAAACGCATTTATGATATGGAACATCGACCCCGATCTCGGTGTTAAGATGAAGATATTCACCATCTTTGGTATTGTATTTGCAGTCCTTTCGGTTTACGCTGTTGTATGGACAAAGCTGAAAATAAAGCGTCCTCTGTTCAAGCCTTATCCCGTTAAAGAGGTCATGGCAATGGAAAATGACCTCTATCTGGAAGCTCATAAGAGGGCGGCAGAAAAATCCGATAATGAAGCTGTGACCGTTGATTGATACTACTCTCCATAATAAATGAACTTTGTTGCTTAAAGGTATCCTTTTGTGACAAAGTTCATTTTTTTATGTAGAAATATATTGCGGTAAATGGTATAATACTAAAAACCAATTAAATGGTTTTTATACTAATAACCATTTGTTCTATGGATAAAGACGGTGGATAGAATACGACAAATCAAGGAAAACGACCGCAGGCGGGCTTGCCGCCCGGCAAGGGAGTTTGACGCAGAGTTGGCGTATTATAGACACCGTATTTTATCCATAGGTTAAATGGTTATTAGTATTAGTATAATGAAAGCACTGTTATACTCAAAAGGAGAACAGAATGGAAGAACTAAAATATATTCCCGTAAGGCAGCCGTTTTTTGCAGCTTTGTCCGACAGCTACAAAAAATTCACCGTAAATAAATATGGGATAGTCCATTTTTTTCAGTTTACCACATCAAATAAAACAATGACTGCCGTTCCCGACGGCAGCGTTGATATAGTATTCTGCTGCGGAGAGGACCCCTTGGCTTATGTTCACGGAACAGTCCTGAAAGCGGAGGAGGTATCGTTTCTTCCGAACAGGCTTTACTTCGGCGTTCGTTTTATTCCGGGATATAACCCGATCCTCGGTGTAAATGCAATGGGCAGGCTTATCAATAACCGCATTGAATTTCGGGAGCTTGTTTCCGATGAAAAAATGCTTCGGGATATCTTTTCGGAGAACGGCGAGGACAGCTTTGAGAAGCATATAACTGCATTCACAAAATCATATATGAGCATTTTTGAGCGTATCCGCCCGATGGACAAAAGCGATCTTATCGTCCGTCACTCCATCAATATGATATTCAGCCGAAGGGGAAACGTAACGGTGGAGCAGCTTGCCGAAGAAACGGGGTACACTCCTCGGTACATAAATCAATGCTTCAAGCGTGAGATAGCAATGAGTCCCAAGTATTTTATAAAAATAATCAGATTTCAGTCTGCGCTGGATATGCTTCATTCCGAAGAAAGAAAGTCACTTTCGGAAATTGCATCTGCTCTGGGATATTATGATCAGCCTCATTTCGTAAAGGAGTTTAAAGAGTTCTCGGGAGTTACCCCTAAAAAATACGAGCAGTTTCTGGACAGCAGGCAGTATTCTTCTAAGATCGAGATATGCGGATAAAAAGATCAAGCAAAATTTTACGTATATGAATTTTGCGCATATTTTTTGTCTGCTCTTTTGTCAGTCTGTTTCTGTGTATTGCTATAGTATAAGCCCAACAACGAACATTACCTTCCGCAAGTGACCCGGTAACAAGAGTCCCCCGATAAAAACAAATCTATTGACAAATCTCTCCGAACAAAGTATAATTATATAAATACAGCTTTTTATGAAAGGAGAGCGTTTTCCCTTTTGAGAAAACGGTAAATATTATGGATCTTAGCGGAATCACGCCAAGGGCAATGGAAGTCATCACCGCCTGCGGATACGGCAGGGAACGTTTCATGTCGGGCGAGGAATTTATCAGAGAGCCTTTCGAATTTTACGAGGAAGAGGGCTACAGAGTAAGCGACACCGCAGCCGATATCATCAACGATTTTTACATGATACAGGTCGGCAAGCTCAGCAAATACGAGGACGAAAAGCTTGTTATCACCGATAACGAATTTCTGGAAAACAAGTTCGTGGTCTACCCCGAAAACATATACGAAGCAGGCGAGCTGTTTGACAAGCTTGGCAAGGCTGTGGGCGATTATATTATCCCACTCGGCGTTATAAATTCCGATTATCTTGCCATAGGCGAAAGCGGAAAGATCTACATCATATCCGACGAGGTCTACATCGGCGGTGAAAGCTGGGTGGATTTTCTCAATAATTTTGCAGAGAATTTTGTTTTCCGTGAGGAAACCATTCTCCAATAAAAATCTTAATAATTGTTGCAAATAAAACAATTGTATGGTATAATATATTCAGAGCATATTCGCTCTTTCAAATAAATCAAACGGAATGAGGCTGATAGTCAGTTATGGCTGAACTGATATACAACGAACAGGGACGGCTTCTCTTTACCGAGGAAATGCGCAAGGAATACACTATCCTTATCCCTCAGATGCTTCCCCTGCACTTTACCTTTCTCGAAAGGATATTCAATAACCACGGCTACAAAATGGAGCTGCTTAAAACTACGGGCAGACGTATTGTTGACGAGGGCTTGCGAAACGTCCACAACGATACATGCTACCCTGCCCTGCTTGTTATCGGTCAGATGATGGACGCTCTTAAATCGGGCAAGTACGATATCCACAAGACCGCTCTCATGATAACTCAGACAGGCGGCGGCTGCCGTGCTTCAAACTACATCAACCTTCTGCGAAAGGCTCTGAAAAACAACGGCATGGAATTTGTCCCCGTTATATCCCTCAATATTGCAAATCTCGAAAAAAATCCGGGATTCAGCTTTACGCTCCCCCTGCTTACTCAGCTCGTAACGGCGATATGCTACGGCGACCTTATGATGCTGGCTGCAAATCAGGTTCGCCCCTACGAGATAAACAAGGGCGATACGGACAAGGTCATAGAAAAATGGACGGACAAGCTTGTGGATATCAATTTCAGTCTGACAGGCTTCTCCAAGAACGCAGCGGAGATACTCAAGGATTTTGAAGCGGTGCCCTACAAGCCCGAAAAAAAGGTGAAGGTTGGCATTGTGGGCGAGATATACATCAAATACGCCCCTCTCGGCAACAACTGCCTTGAAGAATTTCTCCAAAGCGAGGGCGTTGAGGTAAATGTCCCCGGTCTGCTCGATTTTATCATATTCATGTGCGACCACCACATTGTGGATACTCAGATATACCATGTCCGCTACAAGAAATATATCGGTTCTTCCGCACTTAAAGTATTTCTGAAGGACATGCAGAATAAGATAATAAGGGCAGTTGAAAAGACCCGTTTTACCCCTCCCGCTCACTTTGAGGAAACCAAGAAAAACGTTACACCCTTTGTTTCTCCCGCAAACAAAATGGGTGAAGGCTGGCTTCTAACGGCGGAAATGGTTGAACTTATCCACAGCGGCGTTGAAAACATAGTCTGTGCACAGCCCTTCGGCTGCCTGCCAAACCACATCATCGGCAAGGGCATGATAAGAAAGCTGAGAGAGGCTTTCCCCGAATCAAATATCGTTGCCATAGACTACGACCCCGGCGCAACCAAGGTAAATCAGGAAAACAGAATAAAACTCATGCTCTCCACAGCAAGAGCAAAGTTGGACGAAAACGGAAAACATTAATATTTATCGGAAAGGATGATTTGTATGGCAAACTATGGTATCTCATCTTATCTGTCCAATATGAAAAGCTTTTCAAGCAATACAAATATGTATCTGTCAAGGACATATACAAGCTCTATGCTCGCACGTGCCTACAAAATGGCTGCGAAAGCAAACAGAAACAATCAGGCTGCTTCAAAGCCGTCATCATCGGAGGACAGCTCCTCTAAGCTCAACAAGTATGAAGAGCTGCTCAACAAGATAAACGACAGCACCTCCTCCGAGGACAACAGAAAAGCTGTCAGCTCCAATTCCATGAAGCTTTTCACCTCCGCAGCCACACTGCTTTCAAAGAAGAACACCTCTGCCGAGGACTTTGCCAAAAACGTGAAGGACTTTGCCGACAACTACAACAACACCGTTAACACTCTGAAAAAATCCGACGACGGGCTTTCGGTAAGCAGCGGAATACATATGGTCAACACCACACGTTCCTTCTCCGGCGCATTATCAAAGGCAGGGATAACCGTTAACGACGACAACACCATATCTGTTGACGAAGCAAAGCTGAAAGACAACGCCGATTACGCCAAGACTCTTTTTAACGGCAGCTATTCCTTCGGCGGAAAAATCGCAAAGAAGGCTTCCGAGATACAGACCATATCCACTTTTTCGGGAGCAGGAATTTACAACAGGTACGGTATTTTTAATTCATCATATTAAGATAATCACAGAGGCTTTTCGGCGTAAAAAACCGAAAAGCCTTTTTTGCATTTAATGCAAATAATGCAATCATGCATACCAAAAAACGGGCTGAAAATGGTATAATTAAGTTGCGAACAGCTCGGATCGAAGTTTCGGGCATATGATAACGGAACTATAAAAAAATATGAAAAACAATGAATTATTTATACCTATGACTTTTAAAAACTCCGACGCAGAAGGGTTTGCGGCAGGAAGCATAAGCAGCTGCGGTGAACGGGATTATCAGGAGGACAGCTTCGGATTTTCCTCAGCCGAAAGCGCCGATATCGAACGCTGCGGCTTTACTGCAATAATTGCCGACGGCATGGGCGGAATATCGGGCGGTTCGGAAACAAGCAGCCGCACGGTTTCGGCTTTTCTTGATATGCAGCGCAGTCAGGATAATTCTGTGCCTGTGCATATCCGTCTTTCGGACTCGCTAAAGAAAATAAATGCCGATATTGTGTCCGAAAAAAAGGGCGGCGGTTCGACTGCGGCGGCTGTAATGTGCACTCCCGAAGGAATATACTGGTGCGCCGTGGGTGACAGCAGGATATATCTTTGCAGAAACAATTTCCTGACTGCTCTGAACGAGGATTCGGACTACTTCAACCGTCTGCTTGAAAAGGTCATTTCGGGAGAGATCTCATACAAAACAGCTTCGGAAAATCCCAAAAAGGACGCTCTTGCGGAATATATCGGCTTTAACGGAAATATCCGCCCCGATGTGAACATCAAGGCTCTTGCTCCGTTAAAGGGCGACAGGATACTTATTTGCAGCGACGGAGTTTATAATGCACTCTCCAACGAGGAAATATGCGAGGCGCTTAAACTTAACGCCGCCCGCAGCGCAATTATGCTGGACAGCATGATAGTTTCCAAAAAAATACCGAAACAGGATAACTATACTGCGGTGATTTTGGAGTTCCGCTGATTTTATGAAATAAACTTATACTAAAAACCAATTAAACTGTAGACAAAAAATCTTCGCATAATCCATAAAGCTAAGCTTATGCTCGATTTTTTGTACAGTTTTTAAATGGTTTTTAGTATTACAAATCTGAAAGGAGATATGCTTCTTCATCGGGAGCATTGATATAATATGCTTATAGATCTGGCGAAATATACCTGCCCGGGCGGTCATGATATAAACGAGGATTCATATCTTTGCAGCGGCGATAAAGGGATATTCATCGTTGCGGACGGTCTTGGAGGTCATGTGGACGGTGAAAAGGCTTCCGCAGAGGCAGTGCGCAGCTTTGAGGAAAACTGCTGCGGAAATTACAATGAGGACGTTATCAACGACTTGATCGAAAAAGCCAATACCGACGTTACCAATAACGGAGGCGGAGGAAAATCCACTGTTGCCGCCGCATTTATCGAAAACGGTTTTTTCCGTTATGCAAACGTGGGCGACAGCAGAGTTTATTACTTCCGAAAGGGACAGGTCTTCGCCGTCACAAAGGATCATTCCGTGTGTCAGGCATCGGTGGATATGGGACTTTTGAAGCCTGAGGATATCCGAAACAGCGAGGATCGCCCAAGGCTGCTTAAGGTTCTCGGCAGCGCCGAAAGGGTCAATTTAAAAAAGTCTTACTCCCCCATAAAAATCGAAGACGGGGACGCATTTCTTATATGCAGCGACGGCTTCTGGGAGTATGTTTACGAATCGGAGGCTGAGGCGGATCTTCTCAAATCGGACACCGCCGAAAAATGGCTGGGTCATATGCTCAAGCGCCACCTTCTGAGATCTGAAAACAAGGGTGACAACTACACCGCCATATGCGGAATTTTCCGGTTTGACGAAAAGGCGGCAGCTCCTTCAAAAACAAAAAAAACCGTCAATGTACCGCCTGTTGTGCTTATCCTTATTGCTGCGGCACTGATAACAGCCGCCTGCGTTTTTGTAAATTCTATCCGTCCACGCTCTCAACAGATGGAAATTCGTATTAAACCCGAACAAAGCTATATCGGATATTCGGAGTCCGCTTCGGACACAGAATAAAACAACGTGGTCAGCAAGCCATATGCCTGCCGACCACGTTGTTTTTTATTTAGAACCTGTCCACATAGGATAGGTTCTTATGAATCACCAGTGAACCGTTGCGCCGTCATCGTCACAATATACCTTGCCCAGATACTTCTGAATTTCCTCCCAATCCTTGAAGCCGTTGTCTTCCATATACAGATCTTCCAGGATAACAATACCGTCCAGCGCATTATAATTTCCGTAAAATTTATTGTTGCTTATATAAAGCACCTTTATTCCCTTGCAGTTTGCAAGAGCTCGGAAATCCTTGATCTGATTGCTTGTTAAGTCAACATACAGTAAATTTCGGAAGCTTTTAAGGGGCGACAGATCGGTCAATGAATTATTCTTTACCCAAAGCTCTTCAAGCTTGATAAGCTTTTTCAAAGGTTCAATATCGCTGATGCCGTTATTTTCCGCACCGAAAACCTTAAGATTGATAAGGTTCTTCGCAAAAGAAAGATCGGTGACCCTATTGTTGTGGAATGTAAGCTTTTCAAGCTGAGTAAGCTTTGACAAAGGTGACAGATCGGTAAGATCATTATCGCTCAGAATGATCTCGGTGACCTTTGTCATGTATTTCAGATTTTCAATATCACTGTCGGTAAGCTTCATGTTCCGCAAATCAAGAACACCCGTCATACTCTTCTTGTATGTCTTTCCGCCGATGGATATCGAATCGGAGTTCTTCGGGTCGGTGTTTGCTTTCGCAGTTGTTGCAGCCTTAGTTGTTGTCACAGCAGGAGTTGTAGCCTTGGTGGTCGTTACAGCAGGGGTTGTAGCCTTTGTTGTCGTTACTGCAGGCTTCGTTGCCTTGGTGGTCGTCACAGCAGGGGTCGTCGCCTTTGTTGTCGTTACTGCAGGCGTTGTTGCCTTTGTGGTCGTTGCCTTAGTCGTTGTCGGTTCAGGCTTAGGCTCCCTTTTAGGTGTTGTTGTGACAGAAGGTTCGGATTCCTCTTCCGTTGTCACCGCCGCAGAAACAGCTTCTTCTTTTTCCTCTTTGGCAGTAGTGGCAGTCGCTTCCGTTTCGGCAGTCGTTTCCGTTACAGCCGCAGCTGTTTCGGTTTCCGATTCGGTTTCGGTCTGCGTGGTTGTTTCGGAGGAGCTTGCCGTTGTCGATTCACTGTCAACGGTTTCAATATCCGAATCTCCCTTGAAAATAATAACTGCTCCTACGGTTATTATCAACACTATGCATACTGCCGCAGCGGCAATAATGCCCACCGAAGATTTCTTTCGGGACGACTCCTCGGTAAGAGCGACCGTCTTTGGCATTGCGCTTGTTTTGGGCGGCTGCGCAGTTATCGGAACGGTTTTCGGCATATCTGTTTTGAGGGGGACAGTTTTCGGCATGGCTGAGGACATGGGAACTGTCTTTGACATGGAATCAGTCGCTGTCGATGCGATAAACGGCTTTGCCGTTGCCCCTTCGGGTATTTCGAATTTCGGAACGGAGGAAACCTTGATTATAGGCTCACCTTTTATGGATATCTCGTTCAGCGCATTTCTGAATTCAAAAATATCCTTATATCTCTCGGATTTTTTCAGATTTGCCGCTGTTCTGATTATATCACGAAGCTCTTCGTTTATCGACTGCAGACCTGTTTCAAATTCCTCGTCATCCTCAAGGCGTGACATCGGGTCATCGGGGATATTTCCCGTAAGTCCGTAATAAAGCACAGAACCGAGGGAATAAATGTCCGTCCACGGACCCTGCTTGCCCTTCTTCTGATACTGCTCCAGAGGTGCAAAGCCCGGCTTTAATATAACCGAGAGGCTCTGAGAGCCTTCCGCAACTACCTGACGTGCAGCTCCGAAGTCAATGAGCTTGACCTTTCCGTCGCTGCAGAGCATTATATTATCGGGGGAAACGTCCCTGTGAAGGACATTTGCGCTGTGGGCGGTCATGAGAGCAAAGGATACCTCCTGTGCGATAAAGACTGCCTGCTCGGGAGTTATAACTCCGTTTGATGTCACATAATCCTTCAGGGTCTGTCCCTGCAGATATTCCATTGTATAGTAAACCGTGGCATTTTCGTAGAAGAAATCATACACGCCAACGATCGCCGGATTGCCGTTGAATTTTGCTACAAGACGAGCTTCCTCGTAAAATTTTTCGGCACCGTTCTTGAAGGTTTCCGCAGACTCGTTCGTTGCGACAGAAACCGTCGGATCGCCCGAACCACGCAGCGCAAGCCCGTAAGGATAGTATTCCTTTATAGCAACCTTTCTGTCAAGCTTTGTATCATAAGCAAGGTAGGTTACTCCGAATCCACCCTTTCCGATTAATCTGCCGATAACGTATCTGTCCTGAAGCACGCTTCCGCAGGCAAGGGTGGTGGGGTCGGGAACATACGACTCCTCCGAAAATCCGCACTCGGGACACGGCTCGGAGGATATTTCCGCAAAACAGTGCTTGCAGATCGTTTTATTTGAAATACTTATCATATGTATCTCCCCTTATGTATTATGAATAATTGAATGTATATACGGTCATTTTCTCCGCCGGAGCAGCTGACCGGAACATGGGCATGAAGCAACGGAACCGGTTAAAAGCTTTCCGACGAAAATACTTTTTTCGTCAGCATTTTTCATATTTATATATAAAGTTATAATATCACATAAGAGCTGAAAAATGGTATGCAGTTTTGCATTATTTCCAATTTGAGGCTATCTTTACGGATTTTTTGTGCCGCTACTTGGAAATATTTACATATTCAAAATTTTGTACAATTTCATAATAATTCTTGACTATTAATGTTTTTTATGCTAAACTTAAGATAAATAATTGCAGAGCATTTTCGGCAGTGTTGCCCAATTGTTATTAAAGTGTGGCGCTTCGGAAGCCGCATTATATGGAAATGCGAAAGTTCACAGCTCTTTTGACACATCACAATACACCGTCGGCAGAACAATACAATTGAGAGGGGGATCGCACGCTTTACATAAGGCGTGTTCATGCATATGAGGACATTACAGCTTGAAGATACAATAAGTAAAATGGATCATTTTGACGAGGAACTGATAAAATCAAACTGCCCTCCAAAGCTTTTTGACGTTATTGGCGGCTACATGGAGGAAAAAAACATATCCCGTTCCGACCTTATCAGAAAAATGAACATTGACAGAAATTACGGCTATCAGCTTCTTAACGGGACGAGAACGCCCACAAGGACGCATCTTATTCAGATAGGGCTTATTCTTGAGCTTGATACCGACAGCCTTCAGCAGCTTCTAAAAATTGCGGGGAAAAATCCGCTGTATGTAAGAGATATGACGGACGCTAAAATTTTTTATGCCATAAAGCATCAGATGAAATATGAGGACGCAGTTCCTTTTATATGGGGAGATTCCCTGAACAATAAATTATCCGATAACGAATGAAAAAAGTCTTATCCGCAGGAGCTTGGCGGATAAGACTTTTTTATTTACTCAAAATTCACTCAAAAACCACATTGTTAAGATAAGGATTCAAAGGTCCGTCGGCAAAATTCTCCTTCGGGAACGGCTTGTACATATCCGAATTGAACTGCTCGCATACCTCGTCGGCAAGGAATCCGCCGATCTCTGTCAGCTTGACTACCCTTCCGTTATCCTCGATAAGACCGTAATTTTTCAGCGTTTCTATCTTCTTGCGGAAAACATCGTCAAAGTTAACTCCCGTTTTCTTTAAGAAATCTGCCTTGATAACGGAACGGTTTTTCAGCGGCAGGATTATCGCCTGACGTATCTGTTCGTCCTGTGAACGCCTGCAGCCTCTTGTTATGGGCAGCTCATGGTTGTCGATCTTCTGATAATATTCATCAAAATACATGGAATTGATGTCAAAGCGGTCGTGATAGCTTGAAAATCCCGTCAAACCGAAGCCCACCTGATCGTACATATTGCAGCACTGATTGTAAGCATAATGTGAAAAGACCTTCTTATCCTTTGCATACACACGTCTGAGCGTTTCATGGTAGCCGTTTTCGTTAAGGATATCAATGGCTATCTGCTTCATCATCATGGTCGTTTTGAAATCGGGAATGGCAGTTCCCTGTCTGCCGCCCTCATAGGTGTTTATCTTGCCCTGCCTGTCGCCGTATGCCTGCACCTTCAAGCGGTATATCTGTATCTCCCCTGCAGGAAGCTTTACTGCCTTGTCCATGACCTCTATCCAGTTGTCAATGGTTTCGCCGGGGTGTCCGTAGATAAATTCGATATTAACGTCAAAGCCGTATTCTGCCGCTCTTCTTACCGATTCGGCAGCCTCCTCCGCACTATGGGAGCGGTTCATCACCTTAAGCACTCCGTCGTCAAGGGACTGTAATCCTATGGTAAGCCTTGTGATGCCGTGCTTTTTCATTATTTTCAGACGCTGCTCTCCCTCCTCGCCTATGACGGAGTTGGGGTCGTGGTCAACGTTATACTGCTTGCAGTCGGACAGATCCATTCTCTTTCCGAGTTCCTCAAGGAAATAGTCCAGCAGCTCGGGTGGAAGATAGGTAGGCGTTCCTCCGCCCAGAAGAATGGAACGGGGTTTCAGCTTGTCAATATTGAACCGTTCACGATAAAGGTCGATCTCTCTGATAAGATAGCCTATGTACTTTTCCTTTTCCTCGGTGCATTCCCCCGTTTTGCCGGGATAATGGCAGAAAAGGCAGTGGCGGATACAGAAAGGTATGTGAACATAAACGTCCATGTGACCGTCCTTGGGATATTCAAAATCCTTCAGGCATTCGTCCGCATTGCAGTCGGGATATCTTGTTATAGGCGGATAATGTACAGAGGGAACAAAATCGCCGTCCTTGCAGACAAGTCCCATATCCTGATATTTCTTCACCTTTTCAAACATTTCCTCCGCATGCAGGACAAGCTGCTTTTTTCTCTCATTTTCAGTCATAGAAAAAATCCTTTCGCTTTTAAATTTTCGGAAAACCAAAGACCTCGGCGGCTCATGCCGCATATCAAAGTATAAAGTTAAACGCAAATCTTACCCAAAGGGAAACGATAAATATCATGCTAAGCTGTATCCATACAGTCGCCCTCGGAAGCTCGAACATCGTAAAGGCTTTTTTGTCGTAAGCCGCAGCCAGAGGTGCGTCAAGGGGGAACAGATATATGTTAGATACGCATAATGCGCTTGTGATAACAAGCATAAACGGGTCAAGACCGTTACTTGCGGCAAAGCTGATTATTATGGGCGTAAGAATGGTTATTACCGCAGGAGCAGACGGCAGCACCGCCATAAAAGCAAAGGTTATCGCAGCTGTCTGCATAAGTATGACGATAACGGGAAGGCTCGTTTTTTCGGGGAAAATAAGCTGTGTGAAATAGTCGCACAGTCCCGTTTTGATAACTGCGTTGGCAACGGAAATAAGATTTCCCGCAATAAAAAAGGTAGGCCAGCTTATCGAAGCCGCAAACTCCTCATAGGTCAGCACGCCGAATTTCGGAACAAACAGCAGTGCAAGACCTGCAATTGCAGTGACCGTTATATTTATGGCAGGGACCCATGAGCTTATGAGCCATGCGGATACAACTGCGCATATGACCGCCGCAGCGTAAATATCCTTTGAGGACACAGGCGTTTTTTCCGTGAGCTTGTCAAGATATGCCCTCATCTCGTTTTCGCAGGGCTCCTCGGGAGGGAACACCGCCGTTATTATGAAAAAGGCAGCTGTGACCATAACAAGCGCAAGGGGCAGTCCTATCTTTATCCAGTCGATGAACCTCACGGTCTGTCCCGTGTACCGTTCAAGCATATCAATGCAGATAAGGTTCATGCTTGAACCTGCAGGAGTAATCATTCCGCCTATCATTGCGCCGACGGTGATGCACATCATCATCGAGCGCTTAGTTTTTGTCCTTTTCTCCTTGTCGGCTGTAAATTCAAGGAACGCTTCCGCAAAGGGCAAAAAAATAACCGCTGCGGCAACGTTCGACATTATTGACGAAAGCAGAGCCGAGCACAGCATAAAAATAAAAACAAGCTTTTTTACCCCGACCCTTTTTCCTTTAACGACAAGGCTCAGCAGCCGACGGCTGAGCACCGATTTCTGAAATGCGGCGGAAATTCCGAAGGACGCTGTTGTAAAATAAAGAATATGGTTTGAAAATCCGCAGAAGCCGTCGCTTACGGTATCGACGCAGCCGAAGGCAAAAAGCATCGCCGACGAAAGCATACAGGTAACGCATATGTTAAACGGCTCAAATATCAGCAGGAACAGTGTGGCAGCGGCGACGCCCATTGTATGTACCGCCTGCTCCGAAAGTCCGTCGATACTTATAAAATATGCCCCTGCAAGGGATAACGCCGCAAGAACCGCCCCTGCAAGCTGCTTTACGGACTTTGTGTTTACAGCACCGCTCATTACGTTCCTCCCCTCATATCCGCCCGAATGCTCATCCGAAAAGTCTGAATTTTTTCTTCGGAAGGACCACTGCCAGAGCAGAACACCCCTGTTTTTTCAGTTCGGGCAATAGCTTCTCTGTAAGTTCCTCTGCGTAGGAAATTTCAGCCCCTTCGATCGGGGAGATATCAATATCTGCGCTGTCCCCTCCGCTGACAAGAAGGAAGGAATTCACTCCGCCGCTCAGCTCAAAGGGAGGGTCGAATTTACAGTGCAGATTAAGCCTTTTGCCGAGAAGTACGTCCTCGTTTCCCTCCGAAACAGACCTCAGCTTTCCGTCAGAAAAATAATATATCTTAGCGTTTCCCGAAACCACACATCTTGCCTTTCTTCGGAAAATATACAAGGCGGCAGCGCTGCAGAAAAATGTTTTCCCCGGCTCCTGAATGCCGTATATCCCCTGATTGATAAATCCCGTGATGGTTTCAACGGCTTCGTCACGCATGGACGGACGCTGTACAAAGCTTTCCGTGCTCACCGTGACCGCACGCTCGCACGCAGCCGTCCCACGGCTGTTTTCGGTGGGATATGCCGCAGCAAAAGCAGCCGCAGCTCCCCGTCTGCCGACCCCGAACAGCTTGTTTTCGGGGTCTTTGCAGTCATAGTCGGAATAGTGCTTAATGCTGATGTCTGCCATGATCTTTCTTCTCACGATCTGTTTTTTCGGGCGGCACATAGTTTTCGTCCTGCTTGAATATGAGAACGAATCTCTGCGGTATAAGCGACAGGGAATCTTCAAGCTTGAAGCCGTAGTAGCTCAGCTGTGCAATGATAAGCTCGGGCATTATTCCCGGTCCGTAATATGACGGAACGCCCTTTTCCGTAATGTTGTTGTCAACGATGATAAGTCTGCCGTCCTTTTTCAGCGCCTTGTGCAGGCTTTCGATGAACTCGTCCTTGACAAATTCGATATCGGTTATGTATACCGCATGATACATGGAGCACATGAACACGGTATCAATGCTGTTTTCGGGCAGACAAGCGTCGTTCATCTTTGCGGTGAGAGGGATAATGTTTTGGATATTATTCTTCTCCTTGAAGCCTTCAACATATTTGAGAGCCTCTTTGTTTATCTCGGTTGCATAGACCCTTCCGTCTTTTCCCGCAGACTTTGAGAACTGCCATGTAAAATATCCTCCGCCGCAGCCGATATCCGCAACGGTTTCGCCCTCACGGATATTTATGAACTTAAGCATCTCCCCTGTTTTTTCCCACATATAGCGGTTGGGGTTGTTGAACACAAGGAACTCGTTCCACTCGTTCAGGGTCTGTATCGAAAAATCCTTGCCGCAGTATTCAAAGTTTGTATCCTCCGAAGCGTCGTCGGGGTCGGGAAGCTCAAGGTGGAATTTATAGAAAACATACTGCTTGAGCCTGTCAAAATCATTGTCCGCAAAGTGGGCGCAGTAATATGAAACAAGCTCGTCGGCGGTCATTTCCCTGCGCTCCTCCTCCGAAGCAAGACGGTATTTTATGAACCACATCAGCGCAGTATAGTCGTCGCCAACTCTTTCGAGAGGATAAAGAGCTTCAAAGCCCTTGTATGCCTCTTTGAGCTTGCTCTCGTTATTTTCGGCAAGTCCCTCGTACATTACCCGTCCGATCTTCTTGCCACGTTTGGTATATCCCGAAGTCGAAGTGCCGATTATCCTGTATCTTACAAGGGAAGCGGAGGAATTTACATGGATAGTTTTCTCGTCCTCCATGGTGCTTCGGCTGCTTTCCTCGGGGATATCCACCTTATCGAAAATAAGCACATACCGCTGAGGGGTGAACTGGAAGGTATCCTTCAGCTTGAAGCCGTAATACCACAGCTGGCTTATAAGCATCTGCTTGTTGACATAGGGACCGTGATAGGGAAGCTCTTCTCCCGTAACAAGGTCGTTGTCCACGATTATCAGCTGTCCGCCATCTCTCAGCGCATGGCGTATGCTTCCTGCAAAGCTGTCACGCTCGGCGTCGGTAAATGCGGCATAAACGTTGTGGTAAAGTGAGCACATATATACAACATCGACCTTGATATCCTTTGAAAGACCTATGCCGTCAAAGCTGCTCTCAACGACCTCCACGTTGTCGATATTGTAATCGCTGACATATTTGCGGAGATATTCCAGATGCCTTGGATTTGTTTCAATGGCATATACCCTTCCGCTGCTGCCCACAACGTCCGCAAAGCGGAAGGAATAGTAGCCCGGACCGCTGCCCACGTCGGCAATATGCATACCCTCTTTGAGGTTGAATTTCTCCATGTTTTCACGGGTGGTTTCCCAGCGCTCTCTGTCGGGATTGCTGAAAAGAATGTAATCCTCAAGGAAACGCATTCGTGCCTTCATTTCGGTATTATCGCCGGGGCCGTACTCAACGATATGGTATTTGTATTTCAGATATGTTCTGAGATTATCATAGTCGTTGTCGGTCATCATATTGCGGAAGCTGTTGACCATAGGCTTTTGGGTCAGCTCTTCCTTAACGCTGTCGTCCGCAAGAAAATATTTGCAGAGCCATTCAAGCGCCGTATATTCGCCGCCGAAATTTTCGTTGGGGATTATCTCATCGTAGATCTTTATGGCTTTATGAAGCTTATTTCCGTTTCCGCTGTCAAGGTAATCCATAATAAGCCTTGCAGCCTTTTTTCCGCCCTCTGTAATATCAAAGGAATCAAGACTGCCCAGATGAATGAGGGACTGCCTGTCCGTGATCCTGATCTCAGCGGGATTATCGTAGTTCATACTGACTTTCCTTTCGTGCTTTGGATATTATTAGCCGATAGTTTCGTATCCGTCTGTTGAAGGCAGAGTCACTTCAACTGCGCTGCCGGGATTTACGAAGGAAATGTTAATATCAAGATCCATGTCATATGTTGTTTCTGTTCCCGAAGCCATAAGAGAAGCGGGAACAGTGACCTTCATGGTTCCGCTGTATTCTGCTGCGGTAACGATGTCGTTTGTAACAGTCACCTTATTTGTGAAATTGTTCAGCTCGTCGATAACAAGAGTATCGCCGTCGGTGCTCTGAGTTTCGTTTGCAATGATGATGTTAAGATATTTCTTAACAAGATTATCCGAAAAGCTCAGGGTGTAAACATCTCCCGAACAGGAAATTTCGGTTATAGCGGCACGCTCGATGGGAGATAACAGACCAAGCTCCTTTATCTTTCCTGCCTCAAGGAAGCTTGAAAATTCGCTGAGGAACTCCTCGGTGTTGAAGGTGCTGTCCGAACCCGAATCCTTCTTCTTGGCTTCATCTCTGTCGGAAGAAGCGGCAGGCTTTGAATTGAGCGCATATCTTGTCTTGTGACCGTCCGACTCGGTGTAGATATAATCGCCGTCCGAGAACTGTGTGACAGTATTTCCGTCAACGTTCATTTCATAGTAAAGAATGTTTTTGCCGTCGGAAGTATCAAGCTTGAAAAGTCCGTCTGTTTCGGTGGTAACGCCGTCCATTGTCAGCGTAAGGCCGATATTTGCCTCCATTCCGCCCTCTGCGGAAACCTTTTTGTAAGCGGAAGCGTACTTTTCATAATCTCCTCCTCCGCAGCCTGTCAATAACATACAGGAAAGCGAAACCGATACAAGACCTGCAATAAACTTTTTCATAATGATTTCTCCTTTTTATTAATAATATTTTCAGGTATGAGGGCAGTTAGCCGCTCACACCATTTTATGCGTATTATTTTGCTTTTCTGCGGGGAGCCAAAATCTTCAGATCTCTCAGATAAAGGAAAATGATCGCCGCCGCAACGCATACAGCAGACATTATAAGCAGCATTACCCATGAGCTCCAAACGGGATCAAGACCGAAAACATAGGTCTTGTACTCGGAATATGCCTCGTCCACGCCGAAGCCGTTTGAAAACTCGGTTTTCACCCACATGCCCGTATCATAGGTGCAGTCCTGATACATGCTGTTTACCGCCGAAGAAGTAAAGAACGCTATGCATGACCAGCGGCAGGTAACTATCTTGGACATGACCTCCGTAATTCCCGAAAGAGTGCAGACAACGCCCGACAGAAGTATCTGCGGCAGCAGGCACACGGGGCATATTACAAGCGCCATATCGTTTGAAACAGCTGCCGATACGGTAAGTCCAAGACACATTGCGCTGAGCATGGACATGAACGTGGTTATGTACAGTTCAAACCACAGGCAGTTTGTAAAGACAATTCCGCCCTCATTCATACCGAGTGCAAGAGCCGTTGACGAATCAACGTTTCCGTCAACAGTCGCAACAGTGTCGGTAAAGAAGACGAACAAAGCCATCATTATCGCAGACTGAACAGCGCACAAAACCGACGTTATAACAAATTTCGACATAACATAGGGCACAGGCTTTACTCCCGTAAAGCGTTCTCTCTCATATATAGTGCGCTCCTTGCTTATTTCCTGCACGGAATTGAATATTCCGACCCAGAACGCCGCACACCCGAAGGAAAACATAAGCTTCATGGTATCGCCTGCCACCAAAAACGGCATACTCGTTCGGTTTATGGTTATTCCCAGCAGATTATACAGATTTCCGTCCGCCTGGAAGGCTACGCATACAAGCAGTGTAAGCACTATCGGCATTGCAAGCAGCAGCACAAGCCTCAGCCTGCTGTTGCAGGTTATTTCGGCGTATCTGTGGGTCAGCACCTTAAACTGCCTCAAGCTCTCCGCAGGACCGTTTTTCTGCTTCTTTTCCGTGATGGGATCGCCTGCATTGTAACCCGTGGAGGTGTTTACTCGTGCAAACCTTTCCGAAACCTCTTTGGAATTGTCGTTCAGGTCGTCATATATATCCGTGATATTTTCCTTGCGGAAGAAATCAAGAGCCTTCGAGGGCGCTCCCGAATAGCAAAGCAGTCCTCCGCTGCCCATGCAGATAAGCCTGTCGCACAGATTGATGTTCTGTACGGTATGAGTTACCATAATGACCGTTTTTCCCGTCATGGCAAGCTTTTTGAGCATCTTCATAAGGTTCTTTTCCGTACCGGGGTCAAGTCCCGACGAAGGCTCGTCAAGGAAGAACAGCTTCGGGGAGGCAAGAAGCTCCACCGCAATGCTGGCTCTTTTTTTCTGTCCGCCCGAAAGCTTGTTTATCATAGTGTGCCTGTGCTTGGTAAGCTCCACCATTTCAAGGGTCTCGTCTATCTTGCGGTTTATCTCCTCCTTGGACATATCCTTGGGCATTCGCAGCCTTGCGGAATGAAGGAGCATTCTTTCAAGGGTCAGGGTATCGTAAACTATATCCTGCTGAGGAACATATCCGATAATGCTTCGTATGCTCCTGTTGTTTGTCTTTATGCTTTCGCCGTTTATCAGCACATCTCCCGAATCGAAATCGGTCATGCCCGAAAGGCAGTTGAGCAGAGTAGTTTTTCCTGCGCCCGAACCGCCGACTATAGCCACAAATTCACCCGGCTCAATGGAAAGGGTAACGTTGTCGGTAATGACCTTTTCGCCCTTTCCCGACTTGACCTTTTTGACCACCTTGCAAGCCGCAATGCTGACGCCCCCCGAATTGCTCAGCAGATAGAGCACCTGTCCGCTGAAGACCATAGAAGTGTCCGCAACGGTTATCTTGTCCATCTGTTCAAGGCGCTGCTTTTTCTCCAAGGGCATTCCGTTAAGGATAACGCCGTTCATGGAGTTGTTGTCGGCTATGAAATATCCGTCGCTTTCCTTGGTTATGATGCAGTGACGTCTTGAAACCGACGGGTGATTTACAACAATATCACATTCCGAGCTTCTGCCGATGATAAATCTGTCCTTGCCTTCAAGGGCAAAGCTGTCGAGCCTGCTGTCGGCGCTTTCGGCGTTCCTGATTCCCGAAAAGGCTATGATGCACCGTTCCTTGGGATTCTGACCGATAAAGAATTTATCACCGTCATGCAGGGGCTTGGAGGTAATTTTGACCCCGTTGAAGCTCAGTCCGTTTATGCTGTTATCGTCCTTTATGCTCCAGCCCGATTCCGTCTTAATGAATGAACAGTGAGCACGTGAAACGAAGGAAACCGACGGATCAACGGCAATGTCGTTTATCCCCCCATCTTCGCCTCCGTGAAATTGTCCTCGTCCCATTTGCACAATATTTTTATTGAACGAGTCGAGGTCATAGATACAAGGTTCACTCTGTCCGATAAAAAGGGTAATATAATTTTTAGCTGACACTTTTTCACCGCCCGTTGAATAAATCTGTCTATAAAAAGAAAAAATAATGACATAATTCTTCTTTTTATATTAACACATCACACTCTTTTTTTGGTATGCAATATTGCATTATTTGTACCGTGCATTTCCCCCCAAAAAAGAAAGATCCCCGACGAAGCCATGCCCGTCGGAGACCCGATAAATTATGCTTTTGTATTACATCACCTTAATAAACGCCCCCGGATAATCCTTTCTGACAGTAGCAAGATAAGC
>JBJERW010000111.1:0-4847 GCA_051882475.1 Huintestinicola sp.
AAATATCAAATTTTTCAAAATGCTGTTGCATTTTGCTGCCGTGTGTGGTAAAATTTTATTGTATTTATTTTTGACGCTGAGAAAGGTATGGTAAAAATGAAGTATATAGTTTTGCTCTGCGACGGAATGGCTGACTATCCGCTGGACGAACTTGACGGAGGCACTCCCATGAGCCGTTCGGTAACTCCCAACACCGACGCTATCGCAAAAAAATCCACCGTTGGTCTTGTAAAGACTGTTGCGGAAGGCTTGAAGCCGGGTTCGGACGTAGCGAACCTTTCGGTTCTCGGGTATGACCCTGCGGTGTGCTATACGGGACGTTCTCCGCTGGAGGCAGGTTCTATCGGAATAGATATGGCTGCCGATGACGTTTCCTTCCGCTGCAACCTCGTTACGGTTTCAGACGAGCCGAATTTCGAGGATAAGACCCTTGTGGATTACTGCGCAGGGGATATCTCCACAGCTGAGGCAAAGCAGATAGTCGATTATCTTGCGGAGCATTTCAACAATGAGGAATTCGAGCTTTACAGCGGCGTAAGCTACCGTCACTGCCTTATCTGGCACGGCGGAACTACCGACCTTGCTCCTCTTACTCCTCCTCACGATATCACGGGAAGAAAGGTAACGGAATATATCCCGTCCCACCCCAATGCCGCAAAGCTTTTTGATATGATGAAAAAGAGCGTGGAGCTGCTCAAAGACCACCCCGTGAACAAGGACAGGATCGCAAGGGGACTTAACCCTGCAAACTGCGTATGGTTCTGGGGCGAGGGCAAGTGTGCAAACCTTGAGAACTTTGAAAAGAAGTACGGTCTTAAGGGTACAATGATCTCTGCCGTTGACCTTTTAAAAGGTATAGGAAAATTCAGCGGCATGAACGTTGTTGAGGTCGAGGGCGCAACAGGCTATATCGACACGAATTTCAAGGGCAAGGCTGAGGCTGCTCTGAAGGCTCTTGAGGATGGAAGCGATTTTGTCTATGTTCATATGGAGGCTCCCGACGAGTGCGGTCACCGTCATGAGATATCCAATAAGGTGAAGTCCCTTGAAATAATCGACAAAGAGGTTCTTGGAACCATGCTGCCCGTTCTTGACAGCAGGTATGACGATTACAAGATAATGATACTTCCCGACCACCCCACCCCTCTTGCGCTGAAAACTCATGTTTCCGACCCCGTTCCCTTCCTTATCTATCAGAAATCGAAGGCTGCAAAGGGCGTTGACAGCTTTAACGAGGAGAGCGCAAAGTCAACGGGACTTTTCATCGAAAAAGGCCCCGAACTGATGAATTATTTTATTGACCTTTGAGCATTATCAGCTATTGACATAAAGACAGTGTTTTGGTATAATACTATTGTAAATTTAATAGATATTCCGCCGAATGGGGCAGGGATATCCCTTTTTATGAAATGAGGAATTGTAAATGTCAGCTAATATCGTTATCGGTACTCAGTGGGGCGACGAGGGCAAGGGTAAGGTCATCGACCTGCTTGCGTCCCGTGCGGACGTTGTTGTAAGATCCCAGGGCGGAAACAACGCAGGACACACCGTTGCCAGCGGCGGCGAAACCTATAAGCTCCACCTTATCCCTTCCGGTATTCTTTATAAAGATACTCTCTGCCTTATCGGCGCAGGAGTTGTTCTTGATCCCAAGGACCTTCTCGGAGAGATCGACAGCCTTTCCGAAAGAGGCATATCCTTTGATAACCTCAAGATCGATCCCCGTGCGCATATAATCATGCCTTGGCATATTGCTCTTGACGGACTTTCCGAAAAGTTCAGAGGAAACAAGGATATCGGTACAACTCACAGAGGTATCGGTCCTACTTATATGGATAAGTACGAGCGTTCGGGCATACGCTTCTACGACCTTGTTCACCCAGAGCTTTTTGCCGAGAAGGCAAGATCTGCGGGCAAGCTCAAGAACGCTATCATTACAAAGGTATACGAGGGCGAAGCTATCGACATCGAGGCTGTTATCAAGGAATATACCGAATACGGTCAGCGTCTTGCAAAGTATATGGACGATGTTTCCGTTCTTACCTATGAGGCAAAGAAGGCAGGAAAGACTATCCTCTTCGAGGGCGCTCAGGCAACTCTTCTTGATATTGATTTCGGTACTTATCCTTATGTTACAAGCTCTCACCCTCTCTCCGCAGGCGTGTGCATCGGTTCGGGCGTCGGTCCTATGACTATCGACGGCATCTACGGCGTTGCAAAGGCATACACTACAAGAGTAGGTAAGGGACCTTTCCCCACCGAGCTTAACGATGCAACGGGCGATTATATCAGAGATAAGGGCTTTGAGTACGGAACTATTACAAAAAGACCAAGAAGAACAGGCTGGTTCGATTCTGTTATCGTTCGTCATGCAGTAAGAGTTAACGGACTCAGCTCCCTTGTTATCAACAAGCTGGATACTCTCGCAGGACTTGAAACTCTCAAGGTTTGCGTAGCATACAAGAAGCCCGACGGAACTACCGTAAGAGATTTCCCGCCCACACTTGAAGGTCTGGAAGGCTGCGAGCCTGTTTACGAGGAGTTCCCCGGATTTACAGAGGATATTTCCGGCTGCCGCAAGTTTGAGGAGCTTCCCGAGATATGCAAAAAATATATTACCCGTCTTGAAGAGCTTTGCGAATGCCCCATCAGCATGGTCGGCGTAGGCCCGGACAGAGAGCAGGTCATCGAAAGATAAAATATGACGGGTAATTGAGAGAAATTTACCGTAATGACTGCGCTTTCGGGCTGTCCCGGGATTTTTTTGGTGACGGCTCGGGAGCGCTGTGCATAATATATTGTGAAAGGGTGATTTTTCATGAAAAGACTTTTTTCAAAAAGGAAAATATTAAAGGCATTTGCCGCTTTCACACTCACGCTTTGCCTTGCCGCCTGCACTAACGAAGGCTATCTGGCGGTGAAGATGGTATCAAGCAACACCTCGGAGGGCTGGGAATGTACCTTCGGCTCTCTTGACGGCGACTATACCAACACTTTTCCCATAAACGGCAGCAAGCTTAAGATAACCTCCGAAACCTCTTCTGGGGAGATGACTGTCACAGTGGAAAATGTCAAGTCCTCATATACCTTTGACGGCAAAAATGCCAGTGAGGTCATCGACATGGCAGACTTCGGCACAGGCTCGGTCTATATAACCTTTTCGGCGGAAAATGCGGAAAACGGAAGTATGTCCGTTGTATGGCTCGAATAGAAAAAAATACCCGAATATACAAAAAAGTTGAAAAAATCCCTTGACATCGGGAAAAAGATGTGCTATAATGTTTCATGCCGCATGGAAACGGGCTTGTTAAGTCATGCCCCGAATTATTCGGAGGAATGCGCCCGTGACAGCGAGTTTTATAGAAAAAGGCAGGTGCCGTAAATAATGTACGCAGTAATTGAAACAGGCGGAAAGCAGTATCAGGTCAAGGAAGGCGACGAGATCTTCATCGAGAAGCTCGCAGTTAACGCTGACGACACTGTAACCTTCGACAAGGTTATCGCAGTAAACAACGATAACGGTCTTACAGTAGGTGCTCCCTACGTTGCAGGAGCAGCTGTTGAAGCTAAGGTTATCAAGAATGGCAAGTCCAAGAAGATAACAGTTTTCACCTACAAGGCTAAGGAAGGCTCTACTCATAAGAAGCAGGGTCACAGACAGCCCTACACAAAGGTAAGAATTGACGCTATCAAGGCATAAGATTAATGATAAAGGCTGTTTTTTTCAGAAAAAACGGGCAGTTATCCGGTTTTGACCTCAGCGGACACGCAGGATATGCCGACAGAGGGTATGATATAGTATGCGCCTCTGTATCCTCAGCCGCACAGCTTGTAATGAATACCGTGACCGAACATTTCAAGGCGGATGCCTTGGCGGAGGCTTACGAGGACAGGCTGTATTTAATGGTCATAAGCAGCTGCGATGCCTCATTTAAGCTTATAGAGTCTATGCACGAGCATCTTGGCTTTATAGCGGAGGAGTTCGCAGGAACTATCAGTATAACAATTTCGGAGGTGTAAGTCATGATAAGAATTTCCATGCAGTTCTTTGCTCATAAAAAAGGTATGGGTTCCACAAAGAACGGACGTGATTCCGAGTCCAAAAGACTTGGCGTAAAGAGAGCTGACGGTCAGTTCGTAACTGCCGGCAACGTTCTCGTTCGTCAGAGAGGTACACACATTCATCCCGGCGTTGGTGTTGGTATCGGTTCAGACGATACAATTTTTGCTGTTATCGACGGTACAGTAAGATTTGAGCGCCTTGGAAGAGATAAGAAGCAGGTAAGCGTTTACGCTGCTGAATAAGCTTTATTAACGTATTTTGGGGGCTGTCCTTTTTGGGCAGTCCTTTTTTTGTAAAAAATTTCGTTTACCTATTGCAAAATCGGGTAAAATAGTATAAAATATAAATAATGGCGCTTCGTGATAAGCGAAAACGCCGGCGCAAGCGAATTTTTTATGAAAGGATGTCATACCAATGGCAGGATTAAACAAGGTCACTGTTGACGACATTAACGTAAAAGGCAAGAAGGTTCTCGTAAGAGTTGATTTCAACGTTCCTCTCAAGGACGGAGTTATCACAAACGATAACAGAATCACTGCTGCTCTCCCCACCATCAAGAAGCTCATCGCTGACGGAGGAAAGGTTGTTCTTTGCTCACACCTCGGCAAGCCCAAGAACGGCCCTGAGGCAAAGTTCTCCCTCGCTCCCGCTGCTGCAAGACTTGCAGAGCTTCTTCCCGGCACAAAGGTTACATTTGCAGCCGATGATGCTGTAGTTGGCGACAACGCAAAGAAGGCTGTTTCCGAAATGGCTGACGGCGATATTGTTGTTCTCGAAAACACAA
>JBJERW010000112.1:0-4805 GCA_051882475.1 Huintestinicola sp.
GTTCTGATTATCGTTACGGTTGAACATATTTATCACACTCCAAAAAGTTGATTACCAAAAGCTCCTCATGCCGATGTCCCGTGAAAATTTCACGGATATCGGAATAACGAGCATTTGCAGAGATTATTATTTGCGCCCCATAAATTATTATACGCTTGTATATTTGGCATATTTTTACTGTTTGACATTTTTACGGTATTTTGATATTATTAACTTAATACAAGATCATACGGGAAGGAGCAACCATTTTATGAAAGCAAAAGATATTGCACTGCTCTGCGCAGGAGCTGTTTCGGCAGGAGTTGTAACTGCGGGAGCAGTGATCTCTGCCGGAAACAAGGATAAAGATACGTCAAAGAAAGCCCGTCCCTCAAAGGCTGCGGAAAACCGCAGAATGCCGAAGGCGGTAGAAGCTCCCTCGATGGCTGCTCTCGCCGAGGAAGCAAAGCCCTATCAAGTAAATATGATATCCTTCCCCGTCGAGGAGGCGGAGGATATATCCGTACCCTGCCTGAACGTTAACGGGGACAGACTTACGGCTGTAATGTCCGACGGGAAAAATTACCGCTGCTTTGCATTTTCTCCGGACAAAGGTATCTCGGAGATAAGATGTCCCCTCAGAGTAAGGTCTGTGGCTTATGCGGAAGGGTGTACGCTGTACATAACCGACAAAGGGGGCATATTTGTATACGACGACCCCGAAAAGGAGCCTGTTCTGAAGGAATTCTGCAATGCTGAAAAGGTCTTTGCGGCTTCGGATGTGTTCAACATCTATTCCGACGGACTTATGTACATTGCAGGTGCGGACGGCGAAACGCTGAAAACCGTCAGCCTGAGCGGAATGTTCGACCTTGCCGAGGGGGACGTGTGCGATGCGGAAAACAGCGACGACAGCTTTGCTCTTGCGGCGGTGTCGGTGAAGCGCTCCGTTTCCCTGAACCGGACCTTTACGGCGGCAGTTCTTGACGACGGACGCTCCTTCCTGCTTCACAAGGAGGACGATTTTCACATATGCGAGCCTGCCTATGAGAATATTGAGGACGTCTGCGTGTTCGGAAATTATGCCTATTATCTGACGAAAAACAATATGCTGATAAAAATGAAGATATCCTCGGATAAATGCGAAACATCGGGTAAATATTCTCTCGGAGAGGAAAAAGCTCAGCCTGTTTCCGTAACGGCTGTTTCCTGCGGACTTGTGATAATGTATTCCGACGGAAGCGTCAGAGCAATACTTCCCGAAATTACGGGAGAGAAGAAAAAAGCAGCCTGCCGTGAAAGGCTTCGCCGCCTGAATGTGACTTTAACTTCGCCCGAGCTTTGCGGAGCGACTCTTTCTTCCTCTGCCGATTCGGATTATATATATGTTGTTTCTGAGCACGGGAGAGCCTTTGTCATTCATATTTCGTGAAAATACACTGATGTCCCGAAATGCGTTTTGATACCATATTTGCAGGATGTATTCGGTACAGATTGCAAAAAAGGCTTGCGGCTTTTTCTTTCTGTGCCGATGCTTTTTATGCCCTTTTTCTGTTTGCGCAGTTCCAATTTTGTGCAGTATATTGATTTTTTATCAGTTTGAATAAAATTAATCAAAACTATTGACAAAATACAAAGTGTTTGGTAATATAATAATATCTGCGAGTTGCAACGGGGCAGCTTTCATATGTAGACAAAACCTAAAAGCTTGAAAAAGGCGGATTTTTGAAGCCGCCCGAGCCGCCCCTTGCATTGCTTATAATCATTAACCGGCAAGCTGCAGTTCAAGCATATTTTTTCAAGCGGCAAAAAGGCTCAAAAAAACACAGCCTGCCCTGTATGTGCGGAAGCAGTCTGCCGAAAATAAAAGGGAGATTGATGTTATGACTATCCGTATCGGTATTTTAGGCTATGGAAATCTTGGAAAGGGCGTTGAATACGCCGTAAAGCAGAACCCCGACACAACTCTTGCCGCAGTTTTTACAAGACGTGACCCCTCATCGGTAAAGCTTGTGACGGAAGGTGTGCCTGTTTATTCCGCAAGCGACGCAGTTAATCACAAGGACGAGATCGACGTGCTTATTCTCTGCGGAGGAAGCAGAAGCGACCTGCCTGTTCAGACACCCGAATTTGCAAAGTATTTCAACGTAGTTGACAGCTTTGATACTCATGCTTGTATCCCTGAACATTTTGCTGCTGTGGACAAGTCCGCAAATGAAAGCGGCAAGGTGGGAATAATCTCCATCGGCTGGGACCCCGGACTTTTCTCCATGATGCGTCTTTACGGCAACTGCGCTCTTCCCTGCGGCAGCGACTATACCTTCTGGGGCAAGGGAGTAAGCCAGGGACATTCCGACGCTATCAGACGTGTAAAGGGCGTTAAGAACGGCAAGCAGTATACTATCCCCGTTGAATCCGCTCTCGAAAGGATAAGAAACGGCGAAACTCCGGAGCTTACCGTAAGAGAAAAGCACACAAGAGAATGCTTTGTCGTTCCCGAAGAGGGAGCAGACCTTGCTCAGATAGAAGCAGACATCAAGAACATGCCCAACTACTTTGCAGATTACGATACCACCGTTCATTTCATCACCGAGGAGGAGCTTGAGAAAAATCACAGCGGTATCCCTCACGGCGGTTTTGTTATCCGCAACGGTAAAACGGGCAAGGACAACTGCAATACTCACATAATGGAATTCAGCCTCAAGCTCGATTCAAACCCCGAATTTACTTCCAGCGTGCTTGTTGCCTTTGCAAGAGCCGCTTACAGACTTAATTCCGAGGGTGCAAAGGGCTGCAAGACTATATTTGACATTGCTCCCGCATATCTTTCACCTCTCAGCGGCGAAGAGCTGAGAGCGCATATGCTTTGATTTTTTAATACAGAAAAAAATCCGCCGTTTCCGTTTTCGGGAGCGGCGGATTTGTATTTTTATCGGTCAGTTTTCATCAAAAAATTCGGCAGGGATCTCGTATTCATATGCGATGCCGCCCTCCTTGGCTATCAGGTCATTAATGTTTTCGATCACAAGGAAATTCTTGTCCTCAAAGGGATAGATAAGGGGAGCTTTTAAGAAGAACAGTATGGTGTCGATGATAAGGAAGATAAATCCCGAATAAGCGGATATCATGAAAATAAGTACGCTCAAAAAGAATCCGATAATAAGACCGAAATTTTTAAACGCTTTCTTAAAGAGAAATTCTGCGTGGCATATTCCGTGGATAAATCCGCCGCCGAATATGGGTGCAAAAATTATGTTTGCAAATCCCTTTTGACCGCTCGTGAGCGAATAGATAAACAGAATGGCGCACAACACCCAGCCGATGAACATGGTGACTGTTCTTACGCCGTTTGTGAGCTTATAGCTTTTGCGGATAGATGAGGGCAGTTTTTTCAGGTCGGACTTTTTCATTTTCATTACCTCCAAATTAAATAACAATGTTACTTATGTGTTATTAAAAAAGAGCTTTACAGCTCATTTTTATTTTAATAGGGACAGGATACCGTTTTTGTAGACCTTGACCGTTGTTATCAAACGCTGTGTAACAGCAGCGTCATTAGGCTCCTCCGCAATTATCTTAATAATGGAATACACCATTATGTGGGCAAGGCATTTGCTGATATAATCGTCAAATTCCTTTGGCAGAGCCGCATTTTCGGGCATGGCTTTACTTGCCATATCAATTATCTGACGGGTGAATTCCTCGTCTATTGCATGGATATATCCTGCGATAACGGGGTTATTCATGTTATTATAAAGGATATGATAGAGCTTTCTGTTTGCGGAAAAGAACTTTTGAAATTCGTCAAAGGCGGTGTAATCGTCGTTCAGTACCTTATCATAATCTATGGCAATGGAGCGGACTATGTTAAAAATGGGTATCATCAAATTTGCCAGCAGGTCTTCTTTATTTTCAAAAAAGCAGTAGACCGCACCCGTAGTAACTCCCGCTCGGCTGCAAATATGCCTCAGAGAAGCCTTTTCGTAGCCGCACTCATAGAATTCATCTGCTGCCGCAGACAGCAATGCTGCTTTTGTTTCCTCGGAATCGGCGCCTTTTCTTTTTGTCATAGCATTTGCTCCTAATTTAAATAACAATGTTATTATAACATATAAAAATGTGTTTGTCAATAGTTTTTTTGATAATGGCAGGCTGCTTCTGCAATGTGCCTTTGCAGCTCATATATACTCTTTGCGGAGCACTGAAAAATTTTTTAGGGTTTTGGAAGGAAATGCTTGACAACAGAGCAGCTGAGGAGTATCATATTTTTAGTTACCATATACTAACTTCATTTGGAAGCATCAGATGTGATATTTGCGGCTTTCGGGAAAATGCAGAAATATGCAGAATATAAATTTGGGAGTGATAAATTATGAGAAGCGTGGGTACGGAAACTATCGAAACCGAAAGACTTTTGCTGCGAAAATTTTCGTTCGCCGACAGTTCCGATATGCTCAGAAACTGGGCAGGGGACGAAAAGGTTCAGCGTTCCTATTGCGAGCCTGTTTATTCGACCGAATCGGAGGTAAACGGACTTCTGGAGAAATATATTTCCTCCTACAGCAGTATGGATTATTACCGCTGGGCTGTTATTGAGAAGCAGAGCGGCAGCTGTATCGGACAGATCGCATTTTTTCTGGTGGACCGCAAAAATCATTTTGCTGAGATCGAATATTGTATCGGAGAGGCTTTTCAGCGGTGCGGCTATGCTACGGAAGCGGCAAAGGCGGTCATAGGATTCGGCTTTGAAAGAGCGGATTTTCATAAGCTGCAGATATGTCACAGGTCAAATAATCTGCCGTCAAAACGTGTTATTGAAAAATGCG
>JBJERW010000113.1:0-21777 GCA_051882475.1 Huintestinicola sp.
AGCTGATTTGTAATCAGCAGGTCGGGGGTTCGAGTCCGTCCACCAGCTCCAATTTTTTGTGATTTTATGGAAGAGTTCCCGAGTGGCCAAAGGGGGCAGACTGTAAATCTGTTGCTTTTCAGCTTCGGTGGTCCGAATCCACCCTCTTCCACCAAAACCTTGCAAGAATACCTTGCAAGGTTTTTTTATGTATAGGCAGTTTTGGCAGGGATTGATATATTTTCTGAATGATGTTCAAAATTATCGGACATTATAAACAATGAGAATATATATCAATCTCCGCCAATAAAAGCGGCAGCAATCTTGTTTATGGAAAGAAAGGTAATTTGTATGGTAAGAAACGATCTGCGTAACATTGCTATCATCGCACACGTTGACCACGGAAAGACAACACTTGTAGACGAAATGCTCAAACAGGGCGGCGCATTCAGAGAAAATCAGAATGTGGAAGACAGAGTTATGGACTCCAACGATATCGAACGTGAAAGAGGAATCACTATCCTTGCAAAGAATACCTCCGTTTACTATAACGACGTAAAGATAAATATCATCGACACCCCCGGCCACGCCGATTTCGGCGGAGAGGTCGAGCGTGTGCTCAAAATGGTTGACGGCGTTCTCCTCCTCGTTGACGCTGCCGAGGGACCTATGCCCCAGACCCGTTTCGTGCTCTCAAAAGCCCTTGAGCTTGGACATAAGATCATCATCGTTGTAAATAAGATAGACCGTCCCGACGCACGTCTTGACGAGATCGGCGACGAGGTCCTTGAACTGCTCCTCGACCTTGACGCAAACGACGACCAGCTTGAAAGTCCTATCCTCTTCTGCTCGGGACGTGCAGGTACCTGCTCTATCAGCCAGTATGAAGAAGGAACCGACCTCAAGCCCCTTTTCGATACTATCCTTGACTATATCCCCGCTCCCGAAGGCGACGAAGAAGGCCCCATGCAGATGCTCATCTCCTCAATCGACTATAACGATTATGTTGGAAGAACAGGTATCGGCAGAATTGAAAGAGGCGTTATCAAGGTAAATCAGAACGTTACCGTAGGCGACTATCACGAAACAAAGAAGCCTTATAACAGCAAGGTCGTTACTATCAGTCAGATAGAGGGTCTTGGCAAAAGAAACGTTGAGGAAGCAAGAGTCGGCGATATCGTATGGATATCGGGTATCGAAAATATCACTATCGGAGATACTCTCTGCGATACTTCCGCATATGAGCCTATCCCCTTTGTAAAGATATCCGAGCCTACAGTTGAGATGACCTTCTCGGTAAACGACAGCCCCTTTGCAGGCAGAGAGGGCAAGTTCGTTACATCACGTCAGCTGAGAGAGCGCCTTTTCAAGGAAGTCCTCCGTGACGTTTCACTCAGAGTATCCGAAACAGAAAACACAGACAGCTTCAAGGTTTGCGGAAGAGGCGAGATGCACCTTTCCATTCTTATCGAAAATATGCGCCGTGAAGGCTATGAGCTTGGCGTTTCCACTCCGAAAGTACTTATGCGTGAGATAGACGGCGTAATGTGCGAGCCTATCGAAAGACTTGTTATTGACGTTCCCGACGACTGCACAGGCTCTGTCATGGAGAAAATGGGCACCAGAAAGGCTGAGCTTGTTTCCATGCACCCCCAGGGCAGCCGCATGAGAATAGAATTCCTTATCCCTGCAAGAGGTCTTTTCGGCTACAAGAGCGAATTCCTTACCGATACAAAGGGCGAGGGCATCATGAGCTCGGTATTCGATTCCTATCAGCCGTACAAGGGAGATATCCCGAGAAGAAACACAGGCTCTCTTATTTCCTTTGAAACGGGCGAGGCTGTTACCTACGGTCTGTTCAACGCTCAGGAAAGAGGTTCACTCTTTATCGGCGCAGGAACTCCCGTTTACGAGGGCATGATCGTGGGCGCATCTCCCAAGGTGGAGGATCTTGTTGTTAACGTCTGCAAGAAAAAGCATCTTACAAATACCCGTGCAAGCGGCTCGGACGACGCTCTCCGTCTTGTTCCTCCGAGAAAGCTTTCCCTTGAGGACAGCCTTGAATTCATCGCCGATGATGAGCTGCTTGAGGTAACTCCCAAGTCTATCCGTATCAGAAAGCGTATCCTTGACAACGCTCTCCGTGCAAAGACAAAGGCTAAGGAAAAGGCGTAAGCGGAAGCTTGTCGGCGTAAGCGGAGTTTTAAGCGGCGTAAGCGGAGCTTTAAGCAGCGTAAGCGGAGCTTTAAGCAGCGTAAGCGGAGCTTTAAGCATGTTGACTTATTTTTATTGATATTGTATAATAAGGGTATATGCCTTTGGCGTATGCCCTTATTTCAATTTAAAAAATCAGAAAGAAAAGCCGGTTATTATATGATTATGCAGAACGATATTGTAAGCTCCGCCGCAAAGCAGCTTGCCGATGACCTTAACTGCTCGGCGGAGGACTTTTTCAAAACCGAAAATACCGTGACAAATTCGCTGCTGCGTGACGGCAGACGGATATTCCGTGACGTTCCCGATTTTTTCAGAGCAGCAACCATGGGAATGTCCGCCGTTATAACAGCCGATAACAGGATAGCGCCCTTTGCCGAAATGGCGGCAAAGAAATACAGCGGCACGGAGCTTTTTTCCGCTGCGGCAGTTGCCGAGATAAACCGTGAGCTTTTTTCCTGCGGCTATATGATAAGCGGCATAAATCAGTATTATCTTCCGAGAGTGCCCTATCACCCGAGTGTCAGACACGACGGCTTTATGCTGTCGGTTTTTGAGGAAAAGGACATAAGCTCTCTTTACGGCTTCAATGGCTTCGATAACGCCCTTATGCATAAGTCTGAGGGAGAGCGCCGTGATATCCTTGCGGTATGCGCCGTTAACGGACGGAATGTTGTGGGCATTGCGGGAGCGTCAAATGACAGCAGGCGCTTTGCTCAGATAGGTATTGATGTGCTGCCCGATTTCCGCTGCATGGGGATCGGCTCGGCGCTTGTTGCCGCCGCCGCAAACGAGGTTTTCCGCAGCGGATATATACCCTATTACGGAACATGGAGCGGAAATATTTTCTCACAGAGGCTTGCGGCAAAATGCAGCTTCTATCCTGCGTGGTGTGAAATGTACGCTTCGGAAATAATCAAATAATTATACTATATGTAAAAGCATATCCAAATGAAAGGATAATTTCGGAATGAGCATTTTTGATATATTTGACAAGCTTGAAAAAGGCAGGGAACAGTCTGCCCCTCAGGGAAAGATAGAATATATTATCGCAGGTCTTGGAAATCCCGGAGCGGAATATGAAAATACCCGTCACAACGCAGGCTTTATGACCGTAGATACCCTTGCGGAGAAAAAAGGCTTTTCCATAAAAAAGCTTCAGTTCAAATCCCTTACGGGGGAAACCGTTCTCGGCGGAAAAAGATGCCTTGTCATGAAGCCCTCTACCTTTATGAACAACAGCGGAGAAGCTATCGTTCAGGCGATGAATTTCTACAAGATACCCATTGAAAATGTGGTAATATGCTATGATGACATAAGCCTTGAACCCGGCAAGCTCCGTATCAGGAGAAAAGGCTCGGACGGCGGTCACAACGGGATAAAGTCTATCATCTACCTTACAGGCTCGGATAATTTCCCTCGCATAAAGGTTGGAGTGGGCGCAAAGCCGAATAAGGAGTATGACCTTGCCGCATGGGTGCTTGGCAGCTTCCCCTCGGAGGATATCCCGAAGATGAAGGAATCCACCGCCAACGCCTGCGAAGCTCTGGAGCATATTGTTTCGGGAAATATTGACAAGGCAATGAATCTGTACAATTCTTAATCAAATCATTTTCTTGAAAGGAAAAGCAGATAGTATATGTCCGATTATTCAGAAAGATCCCTTTTCGGCAGAATGGAAGAGGTGCTTTCCTCACAGCCTGAGCTTCGGGACGTTTGCGATACGGTGGGCAGAGGATTTTCCCCTGTGGGGATATCGGGTATGTCCTCCATTCACAAGGCTCAGCTTGCACTTCTGCTGAAAAAAGTAAGAACTGCCCCCATGCTTATCGTCTGTGACGATGAAGCGGGGGCTAAACGCATTTGCGATGATATAAACGAAATGACCGAGGAAGGGTATGCGGAGCTTTACCCTGCAAAGGATATTACCCTTGCCAGAGCGGAGAGCGTTTCGAGAGAATATAACTACCGCCGTCTTGGCGTTCTTTCACGGCTCACCGACGGCAGATGCCGTGTTGTATGTGCTTCGGCGGAGGCTGTTATGCAGACCACCGTTCCCCCGAAAAAGCTTTCGGAAAACACTATGACTGTTACCCACGGCGGAGAGATAGATACCGACGGACTGATAAGAAAGCTCATCTCGGCAGGATATACCCGCTGCGATACGGTTGAAGCGCCCTCGCAGTTTTCCGTCAGAGGGTCTATTATCGACATTTTCCCCGTTTCGGAAAAGCAGCCTGTCCGCATAGAGCTGTGGGGGGACGTTATTGACCTTATGGCGTATTTCGATACGGAATCCCAGCGGAGAACGGATAATATTGACTCGGTGGAGATACCCCCTGCGGGAGAGGTGCTTTTCAACAATTCAACGGAGCTTGTTGAAAAGCTGAAAGCGCTTTCGGCATCGGCAAGAGGAAAGCGCACCGAGCTTATACGCTCAAATATTGCAAGGGATATTGACGCCGCAGAAAACGGCATTGCCCTTGCAAATATCGACAAGTATATCGCACTTGCCTACGAAAAGCCTGCGACGGTGCTTGATTATCTCGATAAGGAAAACAGCGCCGTTGTTTTCAGCGAATATCATAACTGCACCGAGCGTGCAAAGGCGGTCATTGCCCAGCATAATGAAGATATCAAAATTCTTCTTGAAGAGGGTGAGCTTTGCAGAGGACTTGAAAGCTACTACTGCGAATTTGACGTTTTTGCCGAAAGAGCGCAGGATTTTTCCTGCGTTTTCATGGACAGCTTTCTCCGTGCAAATGATATCAGGCTCAAAAAGCTTGTTTCGATAAACGCTTTCCAGACCGCTCCATGGGGCGGAGAGATACGCCAGCTTTCGGAGGATCTCAGGTCTTTTGTAAACCGCAATTACTCGGTCATAGTCCTTGCAGGCTCGGAAAAAACTCTGCCTATTATCGCAGAGGATCTCCGTTCCGACGGGATACCCTGCGAAGTTATGTCAAAGGACAGCGTTCTTTCAAAGGGCAGGGTGCTTGTTACCACGGGCTGTTTAAGCTCAGGCTACGATTATCCCGATATAAAAACAGCTCTCGTTACTCAGGCGAGGGCGATGACTGCAAGGCGAAAGCTGAAAAAGGTCAAAAAGGGCGAGGAGATAAAGTCACTTTCGGATATCTCAAACGGCGACCTTGTAGTTCATGCGCTCCACGGTATCGGACGGTTCGAGGGGATAAAAAAGCTTGAGATGGAGGGCATAACAAAGGACTATATCACCATAAAATACGCAGGCACAGATGTACTGTATGTTCCCGTTACCCAGATGGACCTGATATCGAGATATATCGGTCCCCGTGACGATACGGGGGTCAAGCTGAACAAGCTTTCCTCAAACGAATGGCAGAAGACAAGGAGCCGTGTAAAGAAGGCTGTCAAGGATATGGCTGACGAGCTGATAGCTTTGTATGCAAAGCGAAGTCAGACTCCCGGATATGCTTTTTCTCCCGACAACGATTGGCAAAGCGACTTTGAGGCGAGATTTGACTACACCGAAACCGATGACCAGCTGAGATGTATCGACGAAATAAAGAACGACATGATGAAGCCTATCCCAATGGACAGACTGCTCTGCGGAGATGTTGGCTTCGGCAAAACGGAGGTCGCTTTCAGAGCCGCATTCAAATGTATGCTTGACGGAAAGCAGTGCGCCGTTCTCGTTCCCACTACCGTTCTTGCATGGCAGCATTTCCAGAGCGCAATAAAAAGATTTGAGCATTTCCCCTTCAAAATAGAGCTGCTTTCAAGATTCCGCACCAAAAAGCAGCAGGAGGAGATACTGAAAGGGCTGAAAGCAGGCTCTGTGGATATGATAATCGGCACACACAGGCTTGTTCAGAAGGACGTTGTGTTCAAGGATCTCGGTCTTGCCATAATCGACGAGGAGCAGCGCTTCGGCGTTGCCCATAAGGAAAAGTTCAAGGAGGCATTTGCAGGGGTGGATGTGCTCATGCTGTCGGCTACCCCTATTCCGAGAACGCTTAATATGGCGATGAGCGGCATACGTGACATGAGCGTTATCGAGGAGCCGCCCGTGGACAGATATCCTGTGCAGACCTATGTTATCGAGCACAACATGGGCGTTATCGTTCAGGCGATAACAAAGGAGCTGCGCCGTGGAGGACAGGTATACTATATCCATAACCGCATAGAAACCATTGAGATGTGTGCGGCACGGCTCGGAGAGCTTCTCCCCGACGCAAGGATAGCCGTGGCTCACGGTCAGATAACCGAGGAGGCGCTTTCCGACATATGGCGGCAGCTTGTGGAGCATGAAATAGATATCCTTGTCTGCACCACCATAATCGAAACGGGCGTTGACGTGCCGAATGTAAATACGCTTATAATCGAGGACGCCGACCGTCTTGGACTTTCACAGCTTTATCAGCTCAGAGGCCGTGTGGGACGTTCAAACAGGCGTGCCTTTGCATATTTTACCTTCAAGCGTGGAAAGGTGCTTACCGAGATAGCCGCAAAGCGTCTTGACGCTATAAGGGAGTTCACCCAGTTCGGCAGCGGCTTCAGGGTAGCTATGAGGGATCTTGAGATAAGAGGAGCAGGCTCTATCCTCGGCGGCCGTCAGCACGGACATATGGAAGCGGTGGGATATGATATGTATCTCCAGCTGCTCAACGAAGCCATTGCCGAGGAAACGGGACAGACTCCTCCCAGAAAGCCCGAGGAATGTCTTATCGACCTGCAGATAGAAGCGCATATCCCCGATAATTATATCGAGAGCCTTACGGGCAGGCTTGAAGCATACCGCAAGATAGCAGCACTTTCCACCAAGGAAGAGAGCATGGATCTTGTTGATGAGCTTGTGGACAGATACGGCGAGCCGCCAAAGGCGATCCTTGGACTTATGACCGTAGCTCTTGTAAGAAATATGGCAGGAGCGGTGGGCATTACGGAGATAACCCAGCGGAAGGACACCCTTATCATCTTTATCAAAACTGCGACCATGGAGCAGATACAGGCGCTTGTTGCAAAGCTTAAAGGCAGAGTGACCGTCAACGGTTCGGCTGAAAAGCCTTATATTGCCATAAAGCTAAATAAAAACGACAAGCCTGTTGATATTATGCAGACGGCGGTTGAAACTATGTTCGGAGCGATGAACAGCAAATAATAATATAAAATAAATCGGCGGCAGGACGTGAAAAAATTGCTCTCACGTTCTGCCGCCTTTACTATTGTATCATTTTTCTCTTACATAAATAACATCATCAAAAGCACTCAGCCAAATCATTTTATCATCTTCAAATTTAACGACGGCAAGATACTCCAGATTGCCGTTAAGGTTTATCGAAAGAGTTCCTTTGCTTATCTGATATGTTCCGGTTTTTGTAGTAGTGAAATCAACGGCGCCGGGCAGCGATGACAGTATTTCGGTGCAGGTCATATCCTCGTTGAAGGTGAGAACGGAAACATATGTTGATTCATGCCGCCATGTTCCGATTATCGCTTTTTCCTCCTCGGTTTTGCCGCAGGCGGTCATTGTGAGCGTAAGCATAAGCATTCCGAGAAGTATGCATACAGCTTTTTTCATATAAATTCCCCCGTATATTTGATTTTGTTAAAAAATGGTTTTTATTATTATAATATGCCTTTGTAAAATCTGCTATCGGGGTCATGTAAAATCTATGAGAAATAATACAGATAACAAAAAATACCCTGAGAAGAATCAGTTCCTCTCAGGGTAAAATTACTTCATTTGCGAATATTTGTCACGCATCTCAACGGCAAGTTGGTCGCAGCGTTCGTTTTCGGGGTGCCCCGCATGACCCTTTACCCATTTGAATGTTACCTCGTGGATATCCAGCAGTTCAAGGAGCTGCTGCCACAGGTCGCTGTTCAGGGCAGGCTTTTTGTCGGATTTTATCCAGTTGTTTTTCTGCCATGACCTTGCCCAGCCCTTTGTAACGCTGTCGCAGACATATTTGCTGTCGGTGGTCAGTATTACCCTGCATGGACGTTTGAGAGCCGACAACGCCGCAATTACGCCCATAAGCTCCATGCGGTTGTTGGTGGTGTCGGGTTCGCCGCCCGAAAGCTCCTTTATGTGCTCTCCCATGCGGAGAATGGCTCCGTAGCCGCCGGGACCCGGATTTCCCGAACAGGCGCCGTCGGTAAATACTTCTACTGTCTGCATTTTTTTGATAACTCCTTATACTGATACTAATCTAAATGTGTACAAAAAATCAAGCAAAAGCTTGCATATATGGGTTTTGCGCAGATTTTTTGTCTGCACATTGATTAAGGATTTATATTATTTATCGTCCGAGCTTCCCGTAAGGTACAGCTTGTTGTATACGTCGTAAATTCGGGGATAATTCTTTTTCAGCCTTATAGGGCGCATTTCTGTATCAACAAAGCAGTGGGTGGTTTTTCCCGTTGCATGGATAATTCCTTCGGGGTCGGTGACGATATACGAAACGGCAAATCTTGCTCCGCCGAATTCGGTTATGGCAGCTGTTATTAGAAAGGTATCGTTGAAATGAAAGGGCAGCTTGTATTCACATTCAGCTGACAGCACGGGGGAGAGCACACCCTGAGATTCTACGGTTTCAAAGGGCAGTCCCGCTTCTTCGATATAGTAAACTCTTGCCTCCTCAAACCAGCGGATATAGTTTGCGTGATGGACTATACCCATTTTGTCCGTTTCGTAGTAGTAAACCTTTCTGCTGTAGGGTTTTATATCCATATTATACGCCTTCCTTTTCCTGTAGGAAAAGATGACCGACCGTTGGGATAATTCCCCTCAGTCGGACATCTGTTTGTTATTATCTTGCCTTTGAAGCGTTTTCGGCAATTATCTTTCCGATCACGTCATCGAGAGCGGAAGCACCCAGATCGCCGTCCTTGCGTGAGCGGAGGGATACTGTCTTTTCTTCAACTTCCTTGTCGCCCACAATGAAGAAATAGGGTATCTTTTCAAGCTGAGCCTGACGTATCTTGTAGCCTATCTTTTCATTTCTGTTGTCAACGGTAACTCTGATGTTCATGTCGTCAAGCTTCTGCTGAATGCTTTCGGCATATTCCTTTGCTCTGTCCGTTACGGGGAGGATACGCACCTGTTCGGGCGCAAGCCAGAGAGGAAGTGCGCCTGCATACTTTTCAAGGAGATATGCAAGAGTACGCTCATAGCAGCCGAGGCTTGTGCGGTGAATGATATAGGGGTTCTTCTTTGTGCCGTCAACGTCAACATATTCCATGCCGAAGCGCTGTGCAAGGAGCATATCTATCTGAATAGTAACGAGAGTGTCCTCCTTGCCGAATACGTTCTTGTACTGGATATCAAGCTTCGGACCGTAGAATGCAGCTTCGTCGATGCCTATAGTGTACTTTACGCCAAGGTCGTCAAGGATAGTCTTCATTGTTGCCTGAGCGTGTTCCCACTGCTCGGGTGTGCCTTCGTACTTGTTCTTCGGGTTTGCGGGATCCCACTGTGAGAAGCGGAATGTGCAGTCCTCAAGAAGTCCTACTGTGTCAAGACAGTATTTTGCAAGCTCCAGACAGCCCTTGAATTCCTCTTCAAGCTGTTCGGGACGGAGAACAAGATGTCCTTCGGAAATGGTGAACTGTCTTACTCTGATAAGACCGTGCATCTCGCCGCTGTCCTCGTTTCTGAACAGTGTGGAGGTTTCGCCAAGACGCATGGGCAGGTCACGGTAGGAGCGCTGTCTGTTCAGGAATACCTGATACTGGAAGGGACAGGTCATCGGACGGAGAGCGAAGCATTCCTTCTCCTCGTCATTGGGGTCGCCGAGAACGAACATTCCGTCAAGGTAGTGATCCCAGTGACCCGATATCTTGTACAGCTCACGCTTTGCCATGTAAGGCGTTTTTGTGAGGACATAGCCTCTCTTTGCCTCGGTGTCCTCCACCCATCTCTGCATGATCTGGATAACCTTTGCGCCCTTGGGGAGGAGTATGGGCAGACCCTGACCTATATAATCAACCGTTGTGAAATATTCAAGCTCTCTGCCTATCTTGTTGTGATCTCTCATCTTAGCTTCTTCAAGCATTTTCAGGTGAGCTTCAAGCTCGGAAGCCTTGGGGAAGGAGATACCGTAGATACGGCAGAGCTGCTTGCCCTTTGAATCGCCTCTCCAATAAGCGCCTGTGCAGGCTGTGAGCTTGAATGCCTTTACGGGAGCGGTGGACATAAGGTGAGGACCTGCGCAGAGGTCTGTGAAATCGCCCTGCTTGTAGAATACGATATCCTCGCCCTTTCCGCTGTGCTCGTTGCAAAGCTCTACCTTGTAAGGCTCGCCCATTTCTTCAAGCTTCTTCACAGCCTCTGCGGGAGCAAGACCGAAGCGTTCAAGAGCGATATCCTCCTTGACGATCTTCTTCATCTCAGCCTCGAACTTTGCAAGGTCATCGGGAGTGAAGGCGTGGTCTGTGTCAAAATCATAGTAGAAGCCCTCGTCGATAGCAGGACCGATAGCAAGCTTTGCGTTGGGGTATATTCTCTTTACCGCCTGAGCAAGGATATGAGATGTTGTGTGCCAGAACGCCTTTTTGCCCTCGATAGTATCAAAGGTGCATACCTCGAATTCGCAGTCGGAATCCACCGTATCTCTCAGGTCATGAACTGTTCCGTTGAGCTTTACGCAGCAGGCTGCCTTGTAAAGACCCATTCCAATGCCCTTGATTATTTCGGCAGCGGACATTCCTGCCTCGGCTTCTCTTACGGAGCCGTCTTTAAGTGTAAGCTTTATCATTTTACTACTTCCTTTCAATATTTGATGTATGTTGATTTGTTTGGGTATTTTATTTATTATCGTTTACCCTCTGACTTAAACGGTACAGCCGCTTTAATGCAAAAACAACGATCTTCACGGTAAACTGCGACAGTATTATTATAACAGCGGTCCATGCAAATAAATCCGCCGTTTCAAGATAAATTTTCGCCCTGTACAGCATATCTCCGATACTGCCCGCAGGCTGCGCTATGACCTCAGCCGCCGCACCGCTTTTCCAGCATAGTCCTGCCGCCGTTTCCGCCGCAGCCGTTAGGCAGGGCATAAGAGCGGGGAGATATACGTATCTGACGGTGCGAAGCCTGCTCATTCCAAGTATCCTTGCTTCCTCCAGCAGCTTTTTATCCGCAGAGCTGAGTCCTTCAAGCACGTTTGAATAAACAACGGGCAGGACTATGAGCAGGGAGATGAATATTGTGAGCTGTCCGCTTTTCAGCCATAGCAGCGCAAGAATGACAAAGGACGCCACGGGGACTGATCTTACTGCGCTCATGAGGGGAGATATCATAGTTTCCGCAAGCTTTGACGAAAATGCCGCCGCTCCCAGAAGTATCCCTCCGAAAAATCCGAGCAGAAAGCCTGTCCATATCCTTGCGGAGGAGCGGGGAACGGTCTGCCAAAAATCGGGTTTTGTTCCAAGCTCCAAAAGTCTTTTTGCAGCCGCAAGGGGAGATACAAGAATTATCTGCTTGTTTACGATCACAGCCGCCAGCTGCCACAAAAGCAGCCAGAAGAGTACGGCAAGCAGCTTACGAAAGATAGAATGCCGTTTCATCGGGAAGGGATCCTCCCACAGAGGTGGGGTCAGCCTCGAACAGGACGTTAAGATAACCCGTTACAGCCTTTTTCATCTCCTCGCCTCTCAGGAAGGTTATGTTGCATTCGGGGAGAGCCGCTTTTGCCACCTCTTCCTTTACGATGTCGTATTTTCCGATAAGGGCAGCTGCGCTGTCGGGATCGGAGTTTACGAACTCTACGGACGCATTGTATTCGTCAAGGAAAATGCCGAAGGCGTCGGTGTTTCTGTTTATCGCAGCTGTCTGCGCTATGGTAACTCCTGTGATAAGAGGAGTTTCGCATACCTTGTCCCATTCCTCGGTGAGGGAAAGTGCGGTCAACAGGCTGCTGTTTTTAGCCTTTGCCGAGGTAACATAGGGCTGCGGAAGGACGGCTATGCTGTTTTCACTTTCAGCCATTATCGCTGCAACCTCCGACGCTTCGGAGCGGTATTCTATGATAACGTCCTGCTGAGGTTCAAGACCGTTTTGGCGGAGAATGTAGTTGAAAACATATTCGGGAGTTGTGCCCTTGCCTGTGGAATAGACGGTTTTTCCTCTCAGATCTTCAACCGAGGAGATGCTTTCGCCGCTTGTTACGACGTACAGAACGCCGAGAGTGTTTACATCGGTTATCATGACCGCTCCCTCGGTTTTTTTGTACAGGACAGACGCAAGGTTTGCGGGGACGTTTGCGATATCCGTGCTGCCGCTTACTATTCCCGCAACTATCTCGTCGGCAGTACCGTGTATGGAAACATCATAGCTATTATAGGTAAAGCCTTGGCTGCTGTCGTCCATCAGCTTTATCATTCCCATTGTGGTAGGACCTTTAAGGGAAGCTATTGTGTAGCTCTCGCTTTTTATCTCCTCTGCCGTAACGTCGGCGGAGGGCATAGTTTCCGAAACGGTGGTGGTTGTTTCTTCCGTGGTGATTATGTTATCGGACTTTTCCGAGGTCAATGCAGCTGTTTCGGAAATGGCTTCCTCCGAGGAAGCTCCGCAGCCTGTGGAAAGAGCTGCAATTATTGCCATGCCGAGGGCAAGGCTAAATGTTTTTGTAGCTCTGATAGTATCACGTCCTTTCAAAAATATAGGGGGTAAAATCAGTTCTCCTCCGACTCGGAGGATTTCATCATCTCAACAAACTGACGTGCGGCACGTCCCGAACGTCCGCTGCGGCGAAGGGCGTATGCCTCCGCTTGTGTGAAGAGGGTTTCCTTATCGCAGGTAAGATGATACTGCTCCGCAAGGTACTCGACTATCTTCAGATAGGTGTCCTTGTTGGGCTTGATGAACGTTACCTTCAAGCCGAAGCGCTCGGACAGGGAGGTAAGCTCCTCAATAGTGTCACGGGCATGGATATCGTCGCCGTTTCTGTCGGAAAAGCTTTCCTTCACAAGGTGGCGGCGGTTGCTGGTTGCATATATGACCGCATTTGAAGCCTTTGCCGCAACTGAGCCTTCAAGCACCGCTTTGAGCGCTCCGAAGTCCTCATCGTCGGAAGCGAAGGAAAGGTCATCGATGAAAATAATGAATTTGAGGGGATTTCCCGCAATGCTTTCCATAACGTCGGGCAGCTCATGGAGCTGGGATTTTTTCAGCTCGATAAGGCGAAGTCCCTTGTCGGCAAATTCGTTTACAACAGCCTTTACCGTGGAGGATTTGCCCGTGCCTGCGTCGCCGTAAAGAAGAGCGTTTGCGGCAGGCTTCCCTCTGAGCAGCGCAAGGGTGTTGTCGATGACCTTTTTGCGCTCAAGCTCGTAGCCGGGAAGCTGTGAAAGCCTTTGTGGGTCGGGAGTGAGGACGGGGGTTATTACGTGATCCTTGAGCATAAAGCCCGTATATTTTGCAAAAATGCCGTAGCCTTTGGTAAAGAGCTTGTCTATCCTCTCGGCGTACATTCCCTTGAAATCATAATGGGTGTTCTCCCACTCGGGAAGATAGCCGAGATATCCCATTCCGCTGCGGACGCTCTCGGTGGTGAGCATGGATATCTCCTCAAACAGCTGAAGCTCTCTCTGTACCGCCTTTTCGAGAACGGGGGATATCTCCTCCCGTCTGGATTTTTTTACAAGGTAGATATTTTCGTCCTCGGTCACAGCCTTTATCATGTAGTTTGACAGGTTTGTTCCGTGACGGTAAAGAGCGTGAGCGAACTCGCCGCAGGAATAGGGAGTCTTGTCCCTCAGCATCGCCATGAGCTTATCCATGGTGCGAAGCTTTAAAATGTTTCTGAATACCGCAATGCTGCCGAGCCTTGTGTAAAGGTCTTCAAGCAGTTCCGTATAAAACGGAGCGGCGCTTTCCTTGTTCATAAGCTATCCCTCTTTTTGATTTGCTTGTTTTGTATTATGTGATACGGCGTTCCGCTCTTTCCAAAGGAGTGCCGTATAACAAAAAACGCCCCATGATTAACAGAAGTAATCATGGGACGATCGTGACCGTGTTTCCACCCAAATTCACATATGCGCAGACTGAATGTATGCACCATATGCCTTGTATGCTCTGTAACGGGAGCAGCCGCTGTTTATTGGACAGACTCGGAGGACGGTACAGCTTTGGCGGACGGAATGCGTCTGCTTACAGCCGAAAATTTTTTCGGCAGACGCTCTCTGAAAACCGCATGAGATGCCGCAGCAGGTTCCTCTTCATGGTTTTATAAGCTATTAAATTTATTGGTACAGAATAATCATAACACTTAAACGTTTTTCTGTCAACCGTCTTTTTGTACACAAAAAGGGAAGCTTTATTATGAAATAGTGTTAAATTATATGAAATTCCTTGACATTTAGGAAAAATTATATTACAATAAAAATATGTTTGCAGTGTATAAAAATAATTATAAATAATTTTCCACAGCCAAGGTGACATATACGTGTCATAAATGGCTTTTAAATTATACTAATTATATAAAATTGCTGCTCTACATTATCGCTTCTAAATGGTATGTTTTTCATATCACAGAAGATTTTCATATATTTTTTATGCATATGTATTTTTATATACGGTTGCATTTTTATGCTGAAGCATAAACCCTTTTTGGCAGGCTTTCCGTCCCGTGAGAACGGACGGCGAGTGTTTGGAGCTTTATTGATGCGCTTTGCCCGAATAACGCAGGCGTGATTTATTCCATACAAGGCAGAGAAGCAGTATGCTTCTCCGAATGCTTGTTCGGCGGTTTTATTTTTCCGCAGACAGAATTTTGAAAATCTTATTATGAATGTGAGTGCGCTGACGAAAGGTCATGCCGGGCTTCGCTTTATCTTTGTTAAACGTTTAACTGCACAAAGGGGAGCGGCGGATATTTCGTGCGGCGGAACATTGCCTCCGAAGCGATTTCCATATTTTAATGATAGAAAAAGGAGGTAAGCACTTTGCAGTATTTAGTTTACATTGCTATATTCGTCATAGCGGCGGCAATATCGGGTTTTATCTGCTTTAAGGCAGGTATATCCTACCGCAAGTCACAGGCGGAATCGGCTATAGGCTCGGCAGAAAAAGAAGCTGAGCGTATCCTTGAGGTTGCAAAGGAAGAGGCTGAAAGCAAGAAGAAAATTGCACTGGTTGAGGCTAAGGACGAGATCCACAAGAGCCGCACCGAGCTGGAGAAAGAAATAAAAGACAGACGCAACGAGCTTACAAGGCAGGAGCGCCGTATCCAGCAGAAGGAAGAAAACCTTGACAAGAAAAACGACAATCTTGAGAAAAAGGACGAGATGCTCCAGAAGAAGCTGAAATCCGCCGATGAAAAGCTGGAGGAAGTCAACAGGATCAAGAAGGTACAGCTTGAAACTCTGGAAAAGATATCACAGCTTACAATGGATCAGGCAAAGGAGCAGCTGCTCTCGATGCTTGAAAATGAGCTTGTTCATGACAAGGCGCTGAAAATCCAGCAGTATGAGCAGCAGCTCAAGGACGAATGCGAGGAAAAGGCGAGAGATCTTATTTCTCTTGCGGTGTCCAAATGCGCTGCGGATCAGGTCGCTGAAACTGCTGTTTCCGTTGTTCCTCTCCCGAATGACGAGATGAAGGGACGTATTATCGGCCGTGAGGGACGTAATATTCGTACTCTCGAAACCCTTACGGGAGTTGAGCTTATCATTGACGATACCCCCGAAGCCATCACTCTTTCCTGCTTTGACCCTGCAAGAAGAGAGGTTGCAAGGATCGCCCTTGAAAAGCTTATTGCCGACGGAAGAATCCATCCGTCAAGGATCGAAGAAATGGTCGAAAAGGCTAAGCGTGAGGTTGAGCATAAGATCAAGCAGGAGGGCGAAAGAGCCGTTCTTGAAACCAATGTTCACGGTCTTAACCATGAGCTTGTAAGGCTTATCGGTCGTCTGCGCTACAGAACTTCTTATCGTCAGAATGTACTTAACCACTCCATTGAGGTCGCTCACCTGGCAGGCATTATGGCAAGCGAGCTTGGAGTTGACGCAAATCTTGCAAGACGTGCGGGTCTGCTCCACGATATCGGAAAGGCGCTCAGCTATGAGATCGAAGGTTCTCACGTACAGATAGGCGTTGACGTATGCCGCAAGTACAAGGAGAACGCCGAGGTCATTCATGCTATCGAAGCGCACCACGGTGATGTTGAAACCAAGACCGTTATCGCTGCTCTTGTTCAGGCTGCGGACGCAATTTCCGCCGCAAGACCCGGCGCAAGAAGCGAAAATTACGAAAACTACATCAAGCGTTTGCAGAAGCTTGAGGAGATCTGCTGCTCCTATGAGGGCGTTGAGAAATCCTTTGCCATTCAGGCAGGCCGTGAGGTCCGCATAATGGTCGTTCCCGAGCAGATCAACGATGAAAAGATGACTGTTGTTGCAAGAGAGATCGCTGCAAAGATCGAAAACGAGATGGATTATCCCGGACAGATCAAGGTTCATCTTATCCGTGAAAGCAGAGCTATCGAATACGCTAAGTAATTATACGAATATTTCCGCCCTCGGCAGTCGGTGTCGGGGGCGGTTTTTATTGCTGTCCGTTTATACTTTTCAGAATAAGTTACATAAATATTACAATTAGTAATCAAACAGGTACAGTTGTTGAAATGGGATAAAAAATGTGATATACTTTCTGTGAAAATAACGCAGAAGGTTGCTGCGGTCAAATAACGATATTGGATAACGGCTGAAAGGATTTGAGTATCTTGGCAAAAAAAAGCACCAAAATCGGTCTGACATATTTTGTGACAATTACGGTATCGCTGGTCCTTGTTGGAGGGCTGGGATATTTTATTCTTGACTCATATATGAATAACGACAGCGGAAGCAGTCTGGCGAAAATAAGTGCCGAAGATGGAACGTCGGCTGCGCTGTTAAACGAGGATTACGCCCCCACGGAGGAGGACTGCCGCACGGTGCTGTTCGTTTACGAGGAAGACAAGCAGCAGACGGATACCTGCATTGTACTTTCGAGGTTTATTCCTACCGAAAACAAGGCGGTCATTGTGCCGCTCCAGTCGGATATCTGCACCACAGTCGGGGGAAAACAGAATACGCTCTATGAATTTTACCGTCTTGGAGGAATAACCGAGCTGAAAAAAGCTGTTGAAGCCGCTTCGGGGATAAGCATAGACAAGTATATGAAATTTAATACCGAAAGCTTTACGTTATTTTCAAATTATATGGGCAACATAACATATGATGTCCCTTACAATCTGATATACGAAAACGAACAGACGGGGGAAAGCATCATTATAAAAGAGGGTCAGCAGATACTTGACGCAGTTAACCTGAGAAATATGCTGACCTTTCCGAACTATAAGGGCGGAGAGGAATATCGGGCGAAGGTTGTCGGTCAGATAACCGTTGACCTTGTAAATTCAGGCTCTCAGGGAATTTTGCAGAACAGTCTTGACAGCGTTTTCAACAGCATAATAAACAGCGATATCGACACCGACATCACAAAGTACGATTACGAGGACAGCCGCAATGCCATAAGCTATGTTCTCAAAAACACTTCGACCCCTGCTCAGGTGGTTTTGCCGAGCGGTGCGTACAACGAAAACAACTGTTATGTGCTTGACGACAATTTTGTCAAGGCACTGCCAAGGTGGTTCGGAATGGAATGATTTCTCATTGCACAGTCGGTTTCGTTGCTCTTACCGAATGGTATTATGCGCTTTTGAAAAAAATCAAATTTTTTTCAAAAAAGACTTGACAAGTGATTTTGACTGTGATATAATAATAAAGCACTCTGAAATTGAGTGCTTTATTCCATATCGCGGAGTGGAGCAGCTCGGTAGCTCGTCGGGCTCATAACCCGAAGGTCGTTGGTTCAAATCCAGCCTCCGCAACCAATAAAAAAGTCAAGCTGTCCAAATCTAAGAAAATATGCTCCACTAAGCAGATTTTCAATTGAACAGCTTGACAAATGTATCTAAATACTGTATAATTAAACACAGTACATGAATAGCATTCACTAAGTCATTCAGATGTTTGCTCATCTGCCTGATAATGCCCGCAAAAAGGTCTGCAAACCTTTTTGTGGGTGTGGGTGCTTATTTGTATTTTTTATTGTATCACATTTCCCTCCTATTGTCAAGTGTTTTACAAAAAAATTTTACGTCTGCACAACATGGAACAGTGAACCAAGCTGTTCCATGTTTTTTTATATGTCTATTATTCCGCTGAGCAGCGTGTTCATTGTCTTACGCTTCTGTTCGTCCAATACGTGCGCATATCGGTTAAGAGTAATATTTACATCTGCATGACCAAGGATAACACTTAGTGTTTTTACATCAACGCCTTTCTCGATCGCTCTTGTAGCAAAGGTATGCCTGAGAGCGTGGAAATTGGCATCTTCTATTTCAGCTGATTTGAGTATTCTTTTAAAGCATTCCTGCAACGTTTTCGGTTCAGCCGGACCTTGTAGCGTTGATTGAAGCAGATAATCACTTCCTTTAGGAAATTTTCTTTCAATCCTGCTTCTTTGAGCTTCATAGCTTAGCAGCTTCACACAGTATTCTTCAGTGATAGGTATATCTCTTACCGATTTCCTGCTTTTGGGTGTCCCAACAACAAGCTCCGTCTTTTTGTTGCTGTTTTTATCAATTACTTTCAGCCGATTAACTGTTCTTCTGATATGTATAACTTTTTGCCTAAAATCAATATCCTCCCATCTTAGTCCAAGACATTCTCCGAGCCTCAATCCAAGAGTAATGCTAAGAAAAACTCCGAAATAAAGTCTTTCTCTTGAGTGTTCTAATTCATTCATCAGTTTACTCTGTTCCTCATTTGTTAGCACCCTCATTTCATGTTCCTCGTTTTTGGGTAATTCTACATAATTTGTGTAGTTCTTTTTCAGCAAATCAAGCTCAACTGCTTTGTCAAGGGATTTATGCATCATATTATTCATGTTTTTCAGCGTTTTAGGCGATAATCCGCCTCCTTTGAGATTACCGCAGTCTGATTGCAAGTTGTAAAACCTCTGCAATAAGTCCGTATTAAGCTCTGACAGCTTGTATTTGCCAATGGTTGGATTGATATGTCCGTTTATATACCCATCGTAAGAAACAGCTGTAGACTGCTTTACAGTGCGTTTGGCGTAAGTTTCATACCAATACCCCAACCAATCTCCGAATTCCATTTCATCTTTCAATATTATTTCCATTGTGTATTTCCTTTCGGGTTCATAATATTGCAGACGCACAATACATTATAACATATTGTTTTTACCTATCCAAAAGCATTTATTCCACGTACAGAAAATCTGAAAGTGGCTTTTTGGCATACGAATTAACCATATGCGGAAAAACTGGAAGTGGATTCTGTGTATACGATTTTACCACATACGGAAAATCAGAATGTGGATTCTGTGTATACGATTTTACCACATACGGAAAATCAGAATGTGGATTTTGTGCATACGATTTTACCACATACGGAAAATCAGAATGTGGATTATATGCTTGTGACATATGTAATTATAGTGAATGAATACCGAAAAAAACGTCTAAAATTGTCGAAAGAAGTATTATTTTGACATTCTATCAAGACTGTGGTATCTTAATCAGAGATGTGATAAAAAACAAGAGCAGGATTGGTTTTCCTACTCTTGTTTTGGCGGCTATTTAAGTGAGTTTGCAAAGATTGACATAGTTACCGAAAAAAACAAATGTAATTTGTGTATTCTTCTACTGTTTATAGTATAAAAAATATGGTATAATGTTTACAGTAGATTTTCTTTTCAGAAAAGGAGGAGTTTGATATGGTTTCCAAGGGACAGAAAGCTTCTGCGCAGAAGTGGGATAAGGTAAATATGCGCTCAATTTCCTGTCGTGTGCGCACAAATATTGCCGAAGACTTTAAACTTGCTTGTGAGATAAACAATACATCTCCGGGCGCTCTGCTTAAAGAATTCGTTAATCAGTATATTGCTGAGAACTCTCGTGCAATTTATGAACATAAAGTAAAGTAATAACGTCCCCTACTGTATAACAAACAGCAGGGGACGTTAGTTTTCTTTTAATTATCTTTGCGGAGTATTGGGCTTTTCAGGTTGTTCGTTGTTGATGTCATGAGTTGATATATTTCTTACATCAAATTCCGTTTTACCGTCAATCGTAAGCTGAGTTGTGATATAGCTGTCCTCATCGAATTCTTCAAGCCAATCCAAAGCAAATTTTTCCACATTGGTCCTGCTCTCAGAGGCACCGTCAAATTCCTCATACTTGCCAACACCGCTATTCTCGTAAGATATTACTTCTGCCGTTCTGGCTTCATCGTTGATTTGGAATGTTATTGCCGGGTCATACATCAAATCACCGTTTTGCACGTAAGTCTGAGTAATAGAAACTATATCACCGTGGCGTTCAATAGTTAAAGGTTCAATACCTCCTTTCTCCTCAGTCCATCTCATTTCTGTATCTGTCGGCTCGATTGTACAGCATATTTCTTTGCTTGTTGTAATTACAGGGCAAATGTTCATGATGTTTACAAACAGATCTCTGCTGTTTGCTTTATTTTTGTCCTGCATCATCTCAAGTTCGAGCTGAGCAAGTTTGGCTGTTTTTTCTTTCAGTTCAGCTTCTCTCTGAAACTTATTATCAAGCATAGGCTTTAGTTCTTCAATTGCATTTTCGGCAATTGTCCTTTTTTCTTGTACTTTTTTCAATTCGTCCTCCATTCCTGTGAATACATAGTCGAGCTGAGCAATTACACCTGTCGCTTTAATACTTGAATCCATCTGAATTCCGCTGCGTGTATAGTGTTCTGACTCGCCTTTGATTTTGGCTATGATTCGATAGTTATTTAATGCATCGGCAAACGCAGAAATAGTGAAACCTCGATATGTTCCTATTTTGCGGTCGTAACCTTCTCTGATTCCGGGTGTAGTTATGATAGCTTGCCGGATCGCTTTTCCTGCTTCTTCCCTATCAGTATACTCCTTGCCAAGTATAGTTATTTGGAAATTATCCAACACATTTTCCTTTGCAGTATTGATATCAGCTTTAAGTTTAGCAGCTTTTTTGTCGAGGCTTTCAATCTGCGCAGGAAGTTCTTTATATACCTTATTTTGATTTGCATATCTCTCACCGTCAAAGACCTTCTTTGAGGCAGTAAGCTCATTGATTGCAGCCTGCAAGTCAAGCACTTCCTTCATTCGTGGATCTCCTGAACAAAGTGCTTTGGCAGATGCAAGGTCAACAGTTGCCTCATCGATATCATCACAGCTTCTGCAAGGTGCTTTTTCTACCATAATCTGAGAAATAAATCGCTGCTTATTTTCGAGAGTCTGATAAAGAAAAGCATCAAACGTTCTTTCTGTCATGTAGCGATAAATATTGACGTGTTTGTTTTCGTTGCCTTGTCTTACAATACGTCCGTGGCGCTGCCCCATGTCAGTAGAACAATTCTTACGGAACATTTTCTTTCTAATAAATCGGGCATTAAATTCTGCCCACAAACTTGTAGTAAATCTCGATTTTCTGAGCTTTTTCGCCGTCTATCACTTCGGCATTGTGAACAACGATTTTTTCAATGAGGGTGTGCAGGATAGCGGAGTTAAGCTCGGTG